>NZ_JBSGZO010000007.1:26342-55146 GCF_053611045.1 Streptomyces sp. NPDC054841
GCGGGGGCAACAGGACCGCCACCGCCGCGCCGAGGAGCAGCCCCAGCAGCGCCATGGAGCACCAGAGGCGGCGCCGCCTCCGTACCGCCACCACCAGCGCCTGCAGGTCCAGCAGCGGAGCGGCGGCCGACGACTCCGAAGATGTACTCGTCGTCACCTTGAACCTCCCGTTGCGTCGCCGCCAACCGCGAGCGCCGGCGTGGCGGCGTTTCGAGGACGGCCGGCGGACCGCGTCGAACGGACCAGGACCGTGCCGGCGAGGACGATGCCGACGACCTCGTGCTTGGCGTCCGCACACGCCTCGGCGATGCCGGCGAGTTCCTCTGTGGTCCAGTTGCCCGCGCTGAGCACGATCAGGACACCGGTCTCGTTGTCGCGGTCCGGCACCATCGGCCGGTCCACCGAAACCTCCACCACCCGCAGCAGCGATTCGGTCCCGGCCTCGGCGGCGAGCTGCCCGGCGGCCCGGCGGGCGATCTCGTCGCCGTCCGGGACGACGACCAGCAGGCGCCGGGGGGCCGGCAACTGCTCGCGCAGGCGGGCGCACACCCGCCGGTAGCGGATCTGTCTTCCGGCCTCGTCGCCGTAGGTCTGCGGGGTCGGTAGGTCCCACCGGATGTCGAGGCCCAGCAGCCGGCGGATCCGGGCCCGCGGGCCACGGTCTTCGGGCCGGCGCGCGGGCTGTTCACCGGGTACGTCGACGGTGCCCAGCAGCGCCGAGCCCAGCGCCGCGGCGATCTCCGGTTCGGTGCGCAGTCGGCGACTCATCCGTGCGGCGGTGAGATGGCCGATGACCGCGAGCAGGAAGAACAACAGCTCCCCGGCGACGATGAGTTGCATTCTCGTAGGCGGTGCCTGGCCGGCCGGCCGGGCCGCCGGTCCCATGACGACCATGTTGGCCTTTTTGGCAGCCGGGTCGGCCTGGTCCAGCTTGTTCATGGCCTCCTGCAGCGAGGTGCGCAGCTTCTCGAGTTCGGTGCGGGTCTGCACGCTCTCCACGGTCTGCCCCGGATCGGCCGCATCGGCCAGCTCGGTGATGCGGCGGCTGGTCTGCACCACTATCTGCCGCAGTTCCTCGAGCTGCGCCGCCGCTTCTGGGTCAGTGCTGTCGTCCACGATCCGCGCGGCGAATATGACGAACTGCTGGGCCACCTGGTCGGAGAGTTGCTGTGCGCGCTCCGGGGTGTCGGCCGTGCCCGAGATCTTGATGATGTTCCCGTCGGCGGCCTTGGCGCTCACCCGATCCCGCAGCTCGCTGCCGCTGACCCCGTTCCAGCCGAGCGTGGCAGCCGCGCGGTCGACCACCACCGAACTGGTCGCGATCTCCGTCTGGGTCAGCAGCTCGCGCTCCTCCCACGCCCCCGGCAACAGAACCGATGCCGATGTCGTATAGCGCGGCGGGAACAGCAACGAGGTGCCGTAGCCGACGAGCGCACCCACCACGGTCAGGATGGTGAGAAGTCGCCAGCGTCGACGGATGATCCGTCCGATCGTGACCAGGCGTATCGTGTCATCGCTCAACGGTGCGGCCTCCGCCCTGCCCGGTCCGGGTGCCGGCCGACACCGGCGCCTGGTCACGGCAGGCAGCGGCGTAGGCTGCGAGCAGCGATCGCTGGGAGTTCCGCCAGGAGAGCGGTCCGCTGATCCGCTCCTGGCCGATCTTGCCCATCAGGGCCCGCTTCTCCGGATCGTCCAGCAGCAGTGCGATGCGTTCGGCGAACGCGGCCTCGTCGTTGGCGGGCGCGTAGACGGCGGCGTCACCGGCGGAGACTCGCGCCTCCCGGAGGTCGAACGAGACGATCGGCCGGCCCATCACCATGTACTCCAGGACCTTGTTCATGGTCGACACGTCATTGAGCGGATTGTGCGGGTCGGGGGAGAGGCACACGTCCGCGGTGGACAGGTAGCGCACCAGATCGGCGTCCGGAATGCGCCCGGTGAACTCCACCTGCTCCGAGAGCCCGAGCCGCCGGGACAGCTCCACCATCGCGTCGAAGGTGTCGCCGGCGCCGACGAACACCGCATGCCAGTCGGTCCGCCCGAGGTCGTCGCGCAGCTTCGCCAGAGCCCGCAAGGCGTAGTCGACGCCGTCCTGCGGGCCCATGACGCCGAGGTAGCACAGCAGATGAGGCTTGCCGCGCTTCAACTCCTCCTCGGGCGGTACGGGGTGGAACCGTTCGGTGTCGGGCGCGCTGCGCACGACGAAGACGTCCTCCGGCCGCCGGCCGCCACGGCGCAGCGCGACGTCCCGGTAGCTCTCGTTCGTGGCGAGCACGACGTCCGCGGCCCGGTAGGTCCGCCGTTCCAGCGCGCACACGGCGCGGTAGAGCAGATCCTCGCCGCGGTCGAACCGGGAGAGGTACAGCTCGGGCACCAGGTCGTGCTGGTCGAAGACGAAGCGCGCTCCGCGCCGCTTCAGCCACAGTGCCGGCAGGAACAGCAGGTCGGGCGGGTTGCAGGCGTGGACCACGTCGACCGGCCCGACCTTCCGGGCCAGCCGGACCGTATGCCACAACGCCGATCCGTACTCCCGCAGGTAGCCAGCCGGCCCTCCGGTGGCCGCGCGCAACGGGTAGCGGTGGATCCGCACCCCGTCGATCTCGGCCTCCGGCTCCGTGTCCCGTTTACTCCCCTGGGGGCAGATGACGTGCACCTTCCAGCCCGCGTCGCGCAGCGTCGTGCACTCCTGCCACACCCGCCGGTCGAACGGCACCGACAGGTTCTCCACCAGGATCAGCGCACGCGGGTCCGGCCGGTCGCCGCCGGCTGTGTCACTGAACGATGTGTCACCAAGCAAGGCCCATGTACCCCGGTTCGGCCCGGCGCGCTTCGGCATCGGGAAGGTGGATGAGGTCGACAATCACCGGGCCGTCGTTGCCATGGGGCAGCGCCGACAGCACGGCCGGATCCCTGGTCCCCACCAGGCACACCTCGGCGTGCTCGAGCACCTCGTCGACGGAATCCGCGAGCAGCTGCGCGAGGTGCGGCAGCCGGGTCTCGATGTACTCGCGGTTCGCGCCGAGCAGCCGGGAGAGGCTCACATTGGCGTCGTGGATCCGCAGGTCGTAACCCTTGCCGAAGAGTCTCTCCGCCAGCTCGACGAGCGGGCTCTCGCGGAGGTCGTCGGTGCCGGGTTTGAAGGACAACCCGAACAGGCCCACCCGGCGCTTGCCGGTGCGCTCGACCAGATCCACCGCACGCTGCAGATGGTCGGAGTTGGAGGGCAGCACGTGGGCGAGGATGGGCACCGAGACATCGGCCCGCTGCGCCGCGTGGACCAGGCTGCGCAGGTCCTTGGGCAGGCAGGAGCCACCGAAGGCGAAGCCGGGACGCAGGTAGGCGGGGCTGATGTTCAGCTTGCGGTCGGCCAGGAACACGTCGATGACCTGGTGCGAGTCCACCCCGAGGGCCTGGCACACCGCGCCCAGCTCGTTCGCGAAGCCGATCTTGAGGCCGTGGAACGCGTTGTCCGCGTATTTGATCGCCTCGGCCGTCGGGATCGGCACCCGGAACACCTCGCCGGGCAAGCCGTCGTACAGCGCCGCCACCACGTCGCCGCTTGCCGGGTCGAGCTCGCCGATGACGGTCTTGGGCGGGTCGAAGAAGTCCCGCACGCTCGTGCCCTCGCGCAGGAACTCCGGGTTGACCGCGACCCCGATGTCCACCCCGGCCGTGCCGCCGACGTACTTCTCCAGGATCGGTACCAGCAGGTTCAGGCAGGTGCCCGGGAGCATGGTGCTGCGGAACACGACGGTGTGCCGCCCGCCCCGCTCGGCCAGCGCGGCGCCGATCTGCTCGGTGACCCGCTCCAAGTACGTGGTGCACAGGCTGCCGTTGGGCTCCGACGGCGTGCCCACGCAGACCAGCGACACCTCGCTGTCCATGATCGCCTCGCGGACGTCGACGGTGGCGCGTAACGCTCCGGTCCGCACGACCTCGGCGATGAGCTCGCCGATCCGCTCCTCGACCACCGGGGCCTTGCCGTCGTTGACCAGGTCTACCTTCACCTGGTTCACGTCCACCCCGATGACCTCGTGACCCATGCCGGCCAGGCACGCGGCCGACACACAGCCCACGTAGCCGAGCCCGAAAACGCTGACTCTCATGACTCGTTCCTCCCCCCAGGCAGGCCCTTCCGGCCTGCGGTCCACGTACCGGCCGGACGACGACTCCCGCGCATCAGTAGGCCCCCTGCCCATAGAGCACCGCACGCAGCGTCTTCCACAAGATCACTGTGTCCAGGGCGAGCGACCAGTCCTCCACGTACCGCAGGTCCAGCCGGACCGCCTCCTCCCACGACAGGTCGCTGCGTCCGCTGATCTGCCACAGGCCGGTGAGTCCGGGTTTGACCAGCAGCCGCCGCCGGATGTCCGGGCCGTACGCAGCGGACTCCTCCGGTAACGGAGGCCGCGGACCGACGAGCGACATCGATCCGGCGAGCACGTTGAAAAGCTGCGGGAGCTCGTCGATCGAGTACCGGCGCAGCACCGCTCCCACCCGGGTCACCCGTGGATCCCGGCGGAGCTTGAAGAGCGGGCCGGCGCCCTCGTTGAGGTCGGCAAGCCCGGCACGCGCCCCGTGCGCCCCGGCAATCATGGTGCGGAACTTGAGCATGGTGAACTCGCGGCCGTCCTTGCCGACCCTGCGCTGGCGGTAGAACGCCCCACCCCGGCTGTCCACCAGCACGAGCAGCCCGACGAACACCATCAGCGGCGCGAACAGCATCAGCAGGATCGCTGCGCCCATGCGGTCGACGACCTCTTTGACCGCCCGACGGCCTCCGGTGAAGGTCGGCATGCTGACCCGCAGCAGCGGGATCCCGAGCACCGCGTCGACGTGCAGCCGCGGGCCGGCCACCTCCATCAGCACAGGGGCCACGACCATCTCGGCGTCGCTGCCTTCGAGGTTCCAAGCCAGCCGCTGCAGCCGGTCCGGTGACCAGTGCGGGTCCGGTGTGACCGCGACGACACGGTAGCCGTCGCGGCGGACGTGGTTGGCAACGTCCGCCAGTCGGCCGACGACCGGCACTCCGTCCAGTTGGTCACCGTCGAGCCAGAGACCGTCCGTCGTGCACACCGCATCCACCCGCCAGCCGAGGTGCGGGAACTTGCGGGTTCTGGTGATCAGGTCGCGCACGGTGACCAGGCTCCCGGCAGCGAGCACCGGTCTCAGGCACCGTCCTTCCTTCCGCTGCTTGTGCAGCCGGAGGCGCAACAGATACCGCGCGGTCATGGTGATGAGCGCGATCGCGGGGATCGCGACGAAGATCCAGAGTTTGATGTTGCGCGAGGTGAGGGCGATCCCGCCGAGCGCCAATACGACGGTCGCCGCGAACAGTGAGCGTCCGAGCCGGCGGAATTCCTCGGCGCCCTGGCCGAGCACGGCCGGAGCCCACGACCGGCTCACCGCAAGCGCCCCCAGCACCAGCAGCTCGGTGCCGAATGCGAGTATTCCCCACTTCTCGTGCCAGTTGGCCGCGTCCCGGGACCCGAAGAAGTTGCCGATCGCCGCCACCACGAAGGCGGTGGCCACGGTGTCGCTGGTGATCACGGTACGGCGGTACCGCTGCTCCCAGTCGATCTCAGGCTGGCTGATTGCCCCGTTCGCCAAACGCCCGCGCGCCGACGGAAACGGGCTGACTAATCCCCCTTGCCGCACAGAACCCCCCAGGTCCCCAGTGGTTCGACGTGTTCGCCCAACACTGTTTCTCCCCTCGGGAGGCCCCCGCCCCCCGCACTGTTCCGCCCCTCGGGAGGCCCCCGCCCCCCGCGCCGCGCTGTTCCTTCCCGCGGGAGGCCCCCGCCTCCCCGCGCATGACATCCCCGGCTATTTCAGGGCTACTTGAACAACCCACCCCGGCGGCAGCAGACTCGCATGTCCTGCCAGACTCTCGAGCTGCGCGCGGGAACCCGTCGAAACCTCGGGTGCTCCCCGCACCCGAAGCCCCCTCTCGGGCTCCAAGAATCGATCACCCCCACGTCTGGCGCCGGGCAGCCGACTGCCGGCTTTCCGTAGCGCCGGACCTACAGATCATTAGCGGTCGCCTCGTGTCCGAACAGCTGAAGCACGGTCAATCTAGACCATCGGGGCCCAGTGTGTAGAGGGGATGTGTGTAATTTGTGTTCATGCTTTGAGGCTTGATCCACGGATCGGTCACCTCCCACGGGTGCCTTGACTCCACCGCGCGCTCCAGCAGCTCGCCCGGCCCCAACGGCGAGGCGTACGACTTGATCGTGTCGGTGTTCGGCGGCATGTCGAAGGGTGAGCGCAACCGCCTCAAGGACCGGGTGAGAATGAGCGGCATGGCCATGGTGAAAGACATCGATGTCCGCGGCATGCAGCACTGCGAGACGACGGCGCTGGGCGTGCTTCTGCGGCATGAGGGACTCGACTTGTCCGAGCCCATGCTGTTCGGGCTCGGCTCCGGGCTGTCGTTCGTCTACTGGGACAGCAAGGCCATGGGTTTTCCCTTCCTGGGAGGTCGGGTCAAGCCGTTCGAGCTCACCAGGAACCTGGCCGCCGCCCTCGGGCTTGAGCTGCTGATCGGGGAGACCACCTCCCCGCGCAAGGCATGGCAGAACGTGGCGGCACCCATCGACGCGGGTCGGCCGGTCGGCCTGCAACTCGACAGCTACCACCTGGACTACTTCACCACCAAGGTGCACTTCGGCGGGCACGTCGTGGCCATGTACGGCTACGACGAACAGGACGCCTACCTGGTGGACACCGACCCGCAGGGCGGAGCCGTCTCGACCAGCCTCGCCGGCCTGGCCAGAGCCAGAGCCGAGCGCGGCCCCATGACCGCCAAGCACCGTTCCTTCACCATCACAGCGCCCAGCAGCCCGACGCCACCGCAGGACCGGATCATCCCCGCGATCAAGACCTGCGCCGACGCCTTCCTGAACCCGCCCATCGCGAACCTGGGCCACCGGGGCATCGAGAAGACCGCCAAGCAAGTGCCGAAGTGGCTGCAGCGCAGCGACAATCCGCGGGAAGACCTGCCACGGACCGCCGTCCTCATGGAGAGGGCCGGTACCGGCGGAGCCCTGTTCCGTAATCTCTACCGGGACTTCCTCGCCGAGTGCGCCCAGCTGATCGACAGCAGCCACCTGCGCACCGGCCACACCCTGTATACCGAAGCGGCCACCCTCTGGACACAGGCGGCCGCACTCGTCGCGACAGCAGGCGAATCCGGCGACGCGAAGCACCTCATGCAGGCCGGCTCCATCCTCCACGAGCTCTCGCGCATCGAACGCGATGCGATGCAGGCACTCAGCCTGCTCTAGGGCCTGTCCGGCCGGTCATGTGCGGAGTCGGAGTCGGATCGAGGCGACGGTGACGGTGACGGTGCCGTGGAAGACGTAGGCGCGTTGGTCGAACGTCGTGGCCACGGCCCGGAAGTTCTTGAGGCAGGCCCAACTCCCATGGGACAGAGGTGAATTGGCCACTCGGTACACGCTGCACTCGTGTGTCGTCGGCCAGCGGCTCGACAGACCCGCCCCGTGACCCCGGAGCACGGGAAGGGGACCTGATCCGCGCGACGAGGGCTTCTGCCCGCTCAACATCCTGCGCCGCATGTTGATCGACGAGGACGAAACCGGTATGCCGGTCGATGAACGCCTGGTCGACTTCCTCGACCCCGACCGCCTCAAGGACCACGGCGAGGACGACGAGGAGTGACACCGCGTACCCTCGCGGGCGGGGCCGCCCTCGTATTCGCTAGTGTTCAGGTTCGGCGAGTGACCCACGAGGAGCTGAGACATGCCCGGTCGTCCGAGCGCGCGTTGACGTTGTAGGCCGTGATCGGCCTGTCATCGCGTGCTGCCCTTGATGTTGCGGCATAGCGAGCCTTCCCCTGCCTGAACCATCGGTGCGCCTGTGTGCGCCAGGTGACGGGCCTCGTTGTCGGCAATCCAAGGGATCCCCGTGCCGTCCGCTTCCTCCGCTGTATCTGATTCCAGTCGACCTGTGCCTTCAAGTCTGTGGCGGGATGGCGACTTCCGCAGACTCTGGGTGGGGCAGACTGCCTCCCAACTCGGTGAACATGCAGGTCTGTTGGTGTTGCCGCTCTTCGCCGTCCTGACGCTCAACGCCGGTGCGGGCCAGTTGGGCGTCCTCCGAGCGGTGGGGCAGGCACCGATCCTGTTGTTCTCGCTCTTCGCCGGCGCGTGGGTCGACAGATGGCGTACCCGCACGGTGATGGTGCTGACGGACGTCAGCCGAACCCTGGCCCTGGGCGTCGCTGCCGTGGCCGGCCTCCTCGGCTGGCTCGGCCTGCCCGCGCTGCTCGTGGTCGCCTTTGCCGTCGGAGCCCTGTCCGTGTTCTTCGACGTGGCATACCAGGCGTCTCTCGTACGGATGGTGAAACGCGATCAGTTGGTGCGGGGTAACAGCGCGCTCGAGGGCAGCCGGTCCGCGGCGCAGATCGGCGGTCCCGCCCTCGGCGGTGCTTTGGTGTCACTGCTGTCGGCGCCGATCGCTGCCGCCTCCAGCGCGCTGTTCTTCGCGCTGTCGTTCCTGTCGATCCGACGGATCCGTCGGATCGAATCGATCCCGGAGCGCTCGGAACCTCCCCCTCGCATATGGCGGCGGATTCATGAGGGCCTCCGTTTCGTCGTCAGCGACACCTCGCTGCGGACCGTGTGCCTCGCCTCGGCCGCCTTCCAGTTCTCCTTCGCGGCCATGATGACCGTCTATCTACTCTTCCTGCCGCGGGAACTGCACTTGTCGGGCACCGCCGTCGGGCTGTCGGTCGCGGCGACGGGTCCGGGCGCGCTTCTGGGCTCGGTGCTGGCCGCCCGTCTGCCGGGCCGGTTCGGTTATGGTGCGGTACTCGTGTCCGCGGCGGCACTCGGCGACGGCGCGTTCTTGTGTGTGCCCGCGTTGCACGGCTCCTCTCCGGTGACTGTTCCCGTGCTCCTTGCGATCAACTTCGTGTTCGGTACTGGCGGCCAGTTGGTGAATGTCACGGTCATGGCCGTCCGGCAGGCGGTCACTCCGGACGGGATGCAAGGCCGCGCGGCCGCGACGATCACATTTGTCGGCATGGGCCTGACCCCACTCGGCTCGCTACTCGGCGGCTTCCTCGCGCAGGAGTGGGGATTGCGCACCAGCCTCCTGGTGACGGCCGCAGGCATGATGCTCTCCCCAGTGCTGATGGCCCTGTCCCCGCTCGCCCGCCTGGGACGGGCGCTTCCGGCCCTCGCAGGAGGCGCCGCCGACCCACCATCTCCCTGATTCCCACGAGAGCGACCGCCAAGATCTCGGAGCCTGACCTCCTATTCGGTGCGCAGGGCCGTGGCGGTTCGGGCCCTGGCGGCCCAGCCGGCGGGCAGGAGCGCACCCAGGGTGGCGATGAGCAGGCCGCCGAGTGCGAGCGGGAGCAGTTCGGCCCCGTGGTGGACGGCGATGACGGAGTCGGGGAGGCGGAGCCCCGCGCTGTCGCCCATCGCGGGGATCACCCAGCCGTGCAGGGCTACGCCGAGCGGCACGCCCAGAGCGCCGGCGACCAGTCCGGTCACGACGACCGAGGTGAGGACCATTGCGATGGTCTGTCGGGGGGTCATGCCGAGCGCCTTGTGAACACCGAGTTCCCGGACGCGCTCGCGGGTGTCGAGCAGCACGCCGTTGAGCACGCCGAGCGCGGCGACGGCGACGAGCATCAGCGTGAGGATCGCGGACAGCGCGTTGAGTGTGACGACCATGTCGCTGCCGGCGCCGAGCCCGCCGGCCCGAGCACTGACACCCAGCGGTGCCAGGTGCCTGTTCAGCGCGTCGACGTAGCCGGACACGTCCGTGCCTGACGTGACCGCGATGTGATGGCTCGTTTCCGTCAGGTCGGGATGTGCGGCCGTGAGGGTCGTGGCGTCGGTGAAGACCTGCATGCCGTCGTTGCGGGGGTCGAGGACCTCGCCGACGATCCGGACCGTGACCGGCTCGGCCAGGCCGTTCAGGGTGACGGTGTCACCGATGCGGGTGCCGGTGGCGGCCAGGAAGGGGGTCGGGACCACGGCCTCGCCGGGCTTGTCGATCCAGCGGCCCGAGACCATTGTGTAGCCGCCCCAGGAGGCGTCGCCGGTGAAGGCGATCACGTCGGTGGTGCCGGTCACGCCGGAGACGGTCGCCCGTGTCGTCGCGGCGCTGTAGTACTTCCCGGTCCCGGCGCCGGCCTCGATGGCAGCAGCGACCACGGCGGGATCGGCCCTGGGCCGCTTGTCGGGGCCAGGGCCTTCGGGTCCGAACTCCGGCAAGGGCGCGGGCACGACGACATCGGCGGCATCGTGGGCCTTGGCCTTCATCACCTCGCCGAGCGAGGCGCCCATCCCCACGGTGAACGTGACGGCGATGGCGCCGAACAGGACTGCCGTGCCCATGGCCAGCGCGCGGCCGGGCCGCGCGAAGGGCCTGGCCAGGCCCAGGGCAACCGGCTGTGGCAACGGCAGCCGTCCGGCCAGGCGGGTCGCCCACCGGCCGCGCACCGCCCAAGCGGTACGCCCGACGGCGAGCGCGTCGACCGTACGCAGCCGGCCGGCCCGCCAGGCACTCGCCCACGCGGTCGCCGCCACCAGGCCGAGCACCCCGGCGATCACCGCCAGGCCGACCCAGGGGGCGATGGTCAGGGACGAGGTGCCGTAGACCTCCTCGGTCTCGGCCAGTACGGGGACGGCGAGCAGGTGGCCGGCGAGGACACCGAGGGCCGTGCCGACCGCGGCGGGGATCAGCGCCTGGCCCATGTAGGCCCGCACGACCTGGGCCGGGGTGAAGCCGACGGCCTTGAGGATGCCGATGCGGCGCGTTCCCGAGCCGACGGCCGACGCGACGACGTTGCCGACGATGAGCACCGACATGACCAGGCCCAGGGCGCCGAACGCGATGAGGAACGGGACGTAGAGCGCGGTGTCGCGCTCGGCGCTCTTCTTGACGGTGAGCCATGACTGTTCGCCGACGGCCGCTCCCGGCGGCAGGGATTCCGTCACGGCCTCGCCGCCCGCGGTGATCTGCGCGGGGGTGCCCGCATCGGTGAAGCGGTAGAGCATCTGGTAGCCGCCGCTGCCGGGCGCGGTGAGCGCCGGCATCTGGGACGGAACCACCCAGGCGTCGGCTGTCTGGGTGACCGAGCGGGTCACACCGACCACTGTCAGCGTCGGGTCGCTGGGCAGATCAGGGAAGGCGATCTTCATGCCCACGGTCGGCAAGAGCGCGGATCCGGCGGACAGCGCGATTTCGCCGGGGTGCGTGGGCCACCGTCCGTCGAGCAGCGTCACCTCGTCCACGTCTCGACCGGGATCGCCCCGGCCGACCACGGTCATCGGCCACCCGGTGCCCGCCCCGTCCGACCGCGGGGTGACCGTCGCCGTACGGAACGGCCCGGCCGCACTGCTCACCCCTTCGGCGTCCTTGGACCTCGACAGCTGCCCGGCACTCACCTTGGCCGCGTCGAACTGGACGGACAGATGCGCGCCGTGCTGCTTGGCGAAGGCGTCGTCGAAAGGCGCGCCGGAAACCACGAGCAGCGATCCGCCGAGGACGGAGGCGGCCACCGCCATCATCGTGGCGAGCCCGATCACCAGCGTCTGCACCCGGCGTCGTCCTACCCCCGAGCGCACCACCTTGCCGAGCGCGCTCATCGGACGGCCTCCGAGGCGACGGCCTGCGACCGGACGTCTTCGGTGATCCGGCCGTCGGCGATCCGGACCGTACGGTTCGTGCACGACCGGGCCAGAGCCAGGTCGTGGGTGACCACGACGATGGTCTGGCCCTCGGCATTGAGGCCGGTGAGCAGCCTGCTGACGTCCTGTCCGGCGGCCGTGTCCAGGGCCCCGGTCGGCTCGTCGGCCAGAAGCAGCGCCGGCCGGTTCATCAACGCCCTGGCCACCGCGACGCGTTGCCGCTCCCCGCCGGACAGCCGCCCCGGGTAGGCGCGGGCGTGCCGGTCGATGCCGAGGATTTCCAGGAGTTCCGCCGCCCGACGGCCGGCCTCGCCACGTGCCACACCCGCAAGCCGCGCGGGCAGAACGACGTTGTCGGCGACGGTCAGATCGTCGAGGAGGTTGAAGAACTGGAAGACCATGCCGATCTTCGATCGCCGGTACAGCGCCGATCCGGCCTCGCCCAGCTGATCCACCCGCACGCCGTCCACGGTGACGGTCCCCGTGTCCGGCCGGTCCAGGCCCGCGATCAGATTGAGCAGCGTGGACTTGCCACTGCCGGAAGGGCCGAGGATCGCGACGGCCTCGCCGGGCTGCACGGTCAGCGACGCCTCGTGCAGCGCGGGCGGGCCGTCGTCGTATCGGCGGCTCACCTCGCGCAGTTCGATCACCGGCATGGTCATGAAGGGCTCCTTGGGTACGGGCAGTTGGCTGCGTGAACGCTAGGAGTGGGCCCGGCCCGCACGCGTCGCCCGCCCGAACCCATTGCGGTACCGCGCTGGGATGAGCCCCGGAAACGTCATCCCTGCGATGTAGGCGACTGATGTATCCGCTGCGCCGGGAATGACCACCGGAACGGACTCGGAGGGCCCGTGCGTTGGCGACAATGAACCGGTGATGAACGTACGTACGACGCTGGAGCGGCTGCGGGAAGCCGTCCGCCAGGCGGTCCGCGACGCCAGGCTTCCGAGCGGTCCACCGCTGCGGCCCACCCGGCGCGCCTGGCAGTTCGACGCGCTGGTGGCACTGGCACTCGGAATCGCCACCGTCTACTACGGCATCGACAACGCCAATGTCGTCGTGGTGCGTGAGATCGCACCCGGCGTGGCGGTCGTCCTACCGCGCCCGTCCGGGCCCGGCGGCCTGGCCCTCATGGTGACCCTCGCGGTCGTCGCCTCGGGTGCCCTGGCGCTGCGCCGCCGCTACCCGCTCGCCGTGCTGTGCGTCGTGACGGCCGCGGTACTGGCGACACCGCAGAGCGTCCTGCGGCTGACCTTCTACGCGTTCGTCATCGCCGTCTACAGCGCCGCCGTGTACAGCCCGTACCGGGTGGCGACGCTGGCGGCGCTGCCGGTGTCGGTCGTCCTGGTCGGCACCTCGGGGAACTCGGTGACACCGATCGTCCCCAACGAATACATCGCCCTGCTGATTCTGGTCCCGATGGCGGTAGCCGCCCTCGGGCTGCGCACCTGGAAACTCCGGACCGACGAAGGCCGGACCCGGCTCTCCGCTCTGGAACGCGAACAGGCAGAGGCACTTCGCCGGGCGGTCGAGCACGAGCGCGCGAGGATCGCTCGCGAATTGCACGACGTCGTCACGCACAACGTCAGTGTGATGGTCATTCAGGCGGGTGCCGCCCGCAAGATCATGAAGACCGCCCCCGAGCAGGCCGGCGAGGCCCTGCTCGCCGTCGAGGCGGGCGGGCGGGCAGCCATGACCGAACTGCGCCACGTCATGGGACTGCTCACCATGGCCGACGAGGGCGAGGGGACGGACGGAGGTGCAGACCCGGCCGATACGGCGGCGGAGCTGGCCCCGCAACCCGGTCTGGACCAACTGGAAACACTGGTCGGACGGGTCCGGGGCACCGGACTGCCCGTCGACCTGACCGTGACCGGCCCACCCCGTCCCCTCCCGCCCGGCCTCGAACTCGCCGCCTACCGCGTGGTCCAGGAAGCCCTGACCAACACCGTGAAGCACGCGTCCGGCGCCACCGCCGCCGTGACCGTCGAATACGGCCCGGACCGGCTCCGGGTGGAAGTCACCGACACCGGTGGACACCCGGGTGCGGGCGCGCCCACCGGAAACGGCCGGGGCCTGATCGGCCTGCGCGAGCGCCTCGCCGTCTACGACGGAACCCTGAACACCGGCCGACACCTGACCGGCGGCTACCGTGTGGAAGCGCTGATCCCTCTGGAGGCACCGTGACCGAGCCGCTGCGCGTGCTCCTCGCCGACGACCAGACCCTGGTCCGTACCGGATTCCGGTTGATCCTCGGCGCCGAAGGCATCGACGTCGTCGCCGAGGCGACCAACGGAACCGAAGCGGTCGAAGCGGTCCGCCGCACACGTCCCGACGTGGTCCTGATGGACGTCCGGATGCCCGTGATGGACGGCCTGGAGGCCACCCGCCGCATCCTCACCGGCGCCCCTGGCGAACCCCGCATCATCATCCTGACCACCTTCGACCTCGACCGGTACGTCTACGCGGCACTGTCCGCCGGCGCCAGCGGCTTCCTCCTCAAGGACGTCACCCCCGAGCACCTGGCCGCGGCCGTCCGTACGGTCCGCACCGGCGACGCTCTCCTGGCGCCGGCCATCACTCGCCGCCTCGTGCAGCGTTTCGCCCAGCGCGGCAGCGACACCGCCGCCCTCCACCGCGACCTCGCCTCGCTCACCCCGCGCGAAGTGGAGGTCCTCGGCCTGCTGGCCCGAGGACTGAGCAACGTCGAACTCGCCACCCGCCTCCACCTGGCCGAGCCGACCGTCAAGACCCACGTCGCCCGCATCCTCGCCAAGCTCGGAGTTCGTGACCGTGTCCAGGCCGTCATCGTCGCCTACGAGACAGGGCTGGTCAGCGCCGGCGCACGCGAGGCCGCCCAGCAGTCCACCGAGCAGACGTAGACCGAAGCCGAGGCTTGGCCGGCCCCGCGCTGTCGTGCGGCGGACCAGGGATCAGTAGTCGGAACCTGCGCCTGTCCCGGTAGTTCACGCCTCCGTACTGCCATACAACAGTCCGCCCGGTGTCCGCGTTCGCCGCGGTGCGGGGGTCGGGCACGGTCGGCAGCGCGATGTCGAGCTGCGATGCCCACCCACCCGACAGCAGACCGGATGTCCGTCTGAGTGCGGCAGCGTGTCAGTGACGCTGGCTACCGTGGGGGACATGATCGATGCCGAGGATGTCCGTCGTGTCGCGCTGTCCCTTCCTGAGACGGTGGAGAAGGAAGCATGGAGCATGCCCACATTCCGCGTGGCCGGGAAGATGTACGTCACGATCCCCGACGACCAGACATCGTTCGCCGTGCGCTGCCCGAAACACGAGCGCGCAGAGCTGATCGCTGCCGAGCCGGAGAAGTTCTGGGTGCCACCGCACGAGGCGAGTTCAGCCTGGGTCCGGGTGCGGCTCACCGCACTGGAGGACCTGGACGAACTGCGCGACATCCTCGTTGACTCCTGGAGACAGGCGGCGCCGGACCGGCTGACCGAGGAACACCCCGACCTGCGGCCGGGCGCGGGCACCGGCGAGTGAACGCCTCCGGCCACGTGCGTACGCCGGTCCTCGCACGCCAGGTCGCCGTGAAGGCGCTCACCGGTTCCCGTCCGCTCGCGCCCAGTCGGCAGCGGGCGCCTCCGCCAGCACCTCCTGCACGTGACGCTCAATACGTGTGCGACCAGGAGGCCGCGCGGCTGCAGCGCGAGAACACGCTGCTGCGTACCCGCCGCCTACGGCCCGCCGTGGAAGAAGCCGGACTTCAGGTCCTCGACGATGCCGTCGAGTGGATGCCCACTCACGATGAACGGTCCACTCCAGGGCGCGCTGAGTGCGAAGAGCAATGCCAGGCTCAGCCCGACCACACTCGCAACGCCCACGATGAGCAGTGACGTTCGCAGGCTGCTGCGGAAGATCAGTGCGCCGGCGTTCGCGATCAAGGCCAGTCCGCTAACCACGAGCGTGACGACGTAGAGCGCGGGAACGTCGCGCGAGGCGGCCGCGACCCGGGCGCGACGACTACTGGTGACGCTGTCCAGGGAAGCCAGCAGCTCCGTGCTCGCGGGGGTTCCAGGCTCGGGCCGGGCCGCCTCGGCGCGCACGCTCCGCTCCAGCCGTGCGATCGCGTGAGCGGTGGCCGGGTCTTCGCCGGACGCCGCTGCCGCACCCTCCCATTCCCTGACACGCGTGGTCTGCAGGTAGTCCAGCAGTGCCGCATGGATCGGTTCCGAGTGGACTCGCGGACTTGTCGCCGTCCACGCCAGGCGGGAGGCTGCGGCCGCCTCGTCGCTCACCAGCCCCTCTGCTGCGCGCAGGTAGCCGGCCTCGCTGGCCAGTGAGAGTGCCGCAAAGATCGCGAAGGCAGCGCCGAGTGTTGGCATCAGGGGCGGGGCGATCTGCGGCACCCGGTCCTGTTCCCCGACCGGTACGAGCGCCCGGACGCCGACCCGCGCGAGGGCCGCGACCAGTAAGGCAAGGAAGAGCCAGCCCACAACCAGCACCACCGTCGGCAGCGAGGTCAACCAGTTCACCACATCACCTACAGCGCATTCCCACGAGCGTCACACGGCGGCGGCAGTTCGGCCCCCGCGACCTGGAGCTCCTCGTCGATCACCTTCACCGAACGCTCCATGATCACAGGTTGAAGACCTCCAAAGCTTGCGACGCCCGGCACGGCACCTCCTTTTGTTGGCCAAACAGCCGAGTACGGCGCAGTACGTGGCTGTTCGGCCGCCTTGCGATGCACCGCACCGGACGCCGCTCGTCATGGGCCCAAGGTGCGGTCAGGGCCGCGAGGTCGGAGGCGGTGCGTGGGTGTGGCGTGAGGGCGTGACTCCATCGACGTCTACCAGGCCCGGCCTCTCAGTCCGGCGACGCCGCGCGGGGTGCCGATGCCGGTCGGTCCGTCGTATCCGGGGGCAGCGGTGCACAGGTAGGTGCCGCCGCAGGCACCGTTGGAACCGGTGGTGATGTCGTTGAAGGCATGTGAACGGGCGTAGGGATAGGAGTTGGGGTAGGTACCGGAGGTGTGGTTGCCGGCCAGGGCGTACATGGCGGCGACCAGTACGTTGGACAGGCTGGTGCCGCCGACGACTCGCCAGCCGGTGCCGGACGACCCGAAGGTGTTGTACACCGCAAGGCCGGTCGCAGGGTCGGCGACCGCGGAGACGTCGTTCATGGTGCGGTTGGCACACAACGGGTCGTGCTGGAAAGACGGCTTGGGTTCGTAGAGGGAGCAGCCGGAGCCGGTGCGGGACCAGGCGCTCTCTGTCCAGCCGCGGAGGTTGCGGGCTCGGTTCAGGGATGTGCCGCCCACCGAGGTGACGTAGGGCGAGGCAGCCGGGTAGGTCGTTCCGTATCCGCCGTTGCCCGCGGCGAAGGTGAAGGCTACGCCGGGATGGTCACTGAAATGGTGATCGAACGAAGTCTCGAACGGGACCTCCCCGACGGTGAGGGCCCAGCTGTTCGAGACGACCTTGGCGCCCTGCGTGACGGCTTGGTCGACTGCGGTGAGCAGGTTGCTGAGGAGGTTGTTGTCGGCTTCGACGACCAGGATCCGGCAGCCCGGGCAGGCCGCGCTCACTGCGTCGACGTCCAGTGCGGACTCCAGCGCCCAGCCACTGTTGGTGCCGGACGGGGGAGTGGAGCCGCCGCGTTGGTTGATCTGGCGGAGGCAGCCGTTGGCCTTCGTGCAGGGCGGGAGGTTGAACTGGCGGCGGTAGACAGCCAGGTCGCTCTCCAGATTGGGGTTGTGGAAGGCGACGGTGATAGCCACTGTCCTGCCGTGGCCCTGGCCGTGGCCGTCGCCGTGGCCCAGACCGTGGCCGTCGCCGTCGCCGTCGCCATGGCCGTGGTCGTCGCCGTGGCGTCCGGAAAGGTCGTAGGCACTGCGGATGTCCCGGGGACTGTAGCCGGGCGGCTTCGCGTTCGGCGGGACGGAGGACACGGACGGCAAGTCGGTGCGGATCGTGGCCAGGCAGGCCGTCCGGTCAGGC
Source organism: Streptomyces sp. NPDC054841 (assembly GCF_053611045.1). Lineage (NCBI taxonomy): Bacteria > Bacillati > Actinomycetota > Actinomycetes > Kitasatosporales > Streptomycetaceae > Streptomyces > Streptomyces sp. NPDC054841. The sequence continues at coordinate 43,975 of NZ_JBSGZO010000007.1, forward strand.
TCAGGCGGTTGCGTGCAGACATCCTGGTCGCTCGATTGAGAACCAGCAGGCGCCGCAAAGGTTGGCGTGGTCGACGGGATGGCAGCCAGGCCCACCACCGTGAGGATCGTGGCCAGCAGCCCCCGGATCGGGCGGACACCGCGCATGACACTCCTTCGGGACCGGACGATGGTCCCCTTTTCTCTGGCGGGCTGCCGCCGCCGGATATCCGGGTCGGCGGCCTCACCCGTCCTGCCACAGTGGCGGCATCTGTCCGCACGTCCCGTCACGGCATCTGCCGTGCGGCCCACTGTCGGTCCGGGAGCGGCGCAGCAGTCTGAACGTCACCTGTTGAGCCGTCGGATGGCTTACACGAACCACTCATACAGCTCACCGCCCAACCCATACGAGGAGCGCACCCACCGAGACCTGGAAGTCTCGCGGCCGGCCTGTGAAGCTCGTCAAGCCATCGCTGCAGGTGAGCGGCGGTGTCTATGGTGAGGACTGCCATTCGGCCATGCCGGCCATCTGCGCAAGGCCTGCGGGGTGAGCGGGCGGGCAGGCGTCTGTCCGAGCTGCTGATGGCCCGCGGGGCGCTGGTCAAGGGCACCCCGGGAACACCATCCGGATCGCGTCGCCGCTGGTGATCGAGAAGGAGGACCTGTCCTGGGCCCTGGAGCAGCTGCGGGTGGTGCTCGGCGTCACCTGGTGACGTCAGGGGCGCGGGGTGCGGTTGTTCCGGAGCTAGACTGCAAAGAGCAGGTGGGGGGAGATCGCGACGGGATCATCGCATGTCAGCCAAACGCCGTACTGCCGTCGTCACGGAGTCGATAGCCGCACCGCCGGAGGTGGTGTGGCAGGCCGTTGCCGATGTGACCCGGATCGGCGAGTGGAGCCCGGAGTGCACGGGGTGCCGCTGGGTGGGACCGGTCCAGGAGCCCCGTCCCGGGGCGCAGTTCGTGGGAAGCAACCGCAAGGGGGCGGTGCACTGGAACACCCGGTGCACGGTCACTCACTCTGAGTCCGGGAAGGTCTTCGCCTGGCGGGTCCGCTTCGGTATTCCGGTCGCCGAGTGGTCGTACCGGTTTAGTGCCGTCGGCGACGGCACTCGGGTGGAGCAGTCGTGGCGGGACCTGCGGACGGGATTCCCCTGGCGGTACGTCGCCAGGATCGGTGACAGGCTGCTGAGCAACGGTGCCCGCGCAGAGCACAATGAGGCGAACATGCGGGCGACTCTCTCCGCCCTCAAGCGGAGCCTCGAATCCCGCTGAGGGAGGGGGCGGGCTCTCGGCGTCGCACGTTGACGTGCGGCAGGAAGCGGGTGTAGGCGTCGGTGACGCCGGCTGTTGTGCGGCGAAGGTCCGTCCCGAGCCGAATATGGGGTCGGCGGCGAGGCCGGCCGGCAGGCGTGCGGACCGGGGATCGTGGAGGCGGGGGAGATCCTTCGCCGCATCGAGCCGCGCGGAGCTGTCGAGAGCGTGGTCGGCGGCCAAGCCGGCGAGCGCGTCGGCGGTGCCGGGGATCGGCCATCTCTCCCAGTTCGCGGGCGGCTTGCACGGCTATTCGTCCGAGCCCGCAGCCGACGGCGGTACCTCGACCACGAAGAACAGGAAGCTGGTTTTGGTCGAAAGGTCATGGAAGCCGTCGGGGAACAGTTCACGGGCGGCCGGGTCGGGCTGCGGCTCGCTGATGACGGCAAGGCGGAAGCCGGCGGTGGTGAAGGCATCGGTCATCGCGTGCAACGGCCTGCGCCAGAACCTCATCGGGAAGGACTGCCCGTTGAACGTCCAGTCGAAGGTATAGCTGGTGGTCGCGAAATAGTCGGGCCGAGGATCCTCGATCGTGTAGGCCACGAAAGGGTGGTCCACCGACGCGATCAGTCGGCCGCCGGGCCTGAGCACTCGCCGTATCTCGGCCAGCGTCGGCTCCCAGTCCTCCAGGTAGTGCAGGACAAGCGACGCGACCACGTCGTCGAACTCACTGCCGGCGAACGGCAGGCGGTCGCTCAGGTCGACGACGTGCAGGGCTACGTCGTCACCGAGCCGCCGCCTGGCCAACGCCAGCATCCCGGCGCTGGCGTCGATGCCGGTAACGGTGGCACCGCGGTCGCGTAGTGCAGCGGACAGGGGCCCCGAGCCGCAGCCGGCGTCCAGGATCCGGCGACCGGCCACGTCTCCGGCGAGGGCTAACATCGCGGGCCGCTCGTAGAACGCGTTTATGAGGTTGTTCTCGTTTTCCGCCGAGTACGCGTCGGCGAAGCTGTCGTAGTCATTCGCCTGGGCCGGATCGGCAGGCTGGGCGAAGTTCTCGGGCACGTCGGTTACCTGTTCCATCGTCGCAGCCCAGTAGTCGCATGATCCGCCGCACACAACCCAGGAATCCAATGACCGGCCTCTCGATGGGGTTCGTGGTCCGCAGGTGGATCCAGCTCGGCCGGGAAGTCGTGGAACGCCAGCAGCTCCTCCGCGTTGTCGGTGATCTTCGCGACGGCCTGGGGCCACTTCTTCCCATGGGTCTTCGTGAACGCTTCGATCGCCTGTGCGGGCGATCGGTTCCACCGAGACCTGCGCAACTGGGTCCGTCGGGAACAAGTTGCGAATCAGGCCTCCATGGACCCCGGAGCGGTTCAGTGTTCCTTTCTGCGGAAGCTGCCGAGAGCGAGTGGAGTGGGAGGGGAGCCGGTCATGACTTTGTGCGTGACAGGTGCGCGGGCGGCACAGCCGCCCCGCGATGCTTGATGTTGACGACCGAAGCCTTGGCCAGTGCCACGGGGTTCAAGAAACGCAGCGGACCGATCAGGCGGGATGCGAACAGATGCATGTGCCGCGCCACCGACTCATCGCGCGCTGCCGCTGAGAACATCAGCCGCTCCAAGGGATTGAACGGACGAGCCGTGGCGAAGTCGGCGGCCAGGTACTGGTGACCGCGCAGCCGGCGCCGGTGTCTGCGTGCGTACACCACGAGCGACCTGTTGAGGTCGCCCCGACCGGTTGCGGCCGAGGCGACCGCCTCTGCCAACCATTGGGCGGACTGCAGGGCCCACCCGCATCCCACTCCCCACAGAGGGTCGCCGGTCAGGGCGGCGTCGCCGATGAGCGCGACGCCCGGTGCGGTCGGCTTGCGGCTGTGAAGCGGGTAGTTGACAGTACCGATGATCTTCGTGATGCGCTCGGCTGAGTCGATGGGCGGTGCCTCGGGCAGGGCGCGGACGAACTCGAAGAAGCTGCCTTCCAAGTCTTCCCGGAAGGCCGGCAGCCGCTTCTTGTCAGGGAGCACCGCGATGACCGTCACCCCGGCGTCGTTCGGAAACGCGTACGCCATGTCCGGCTCGAGGAACCAGGCGTGACCGATCCCGCCGTGCAGCGGAAGATCGCGGAAGTGCGCGAGATAGCCGAACCGCGCGTTCTCGTGCAGCCGAGCAGGCACCCCGGCGAACTCCGCTGCGGCCGAGTCCTTGCCATCGGCGCCGACCACCAGACGGGCCCGGATCTCGCGCTCGCCCTGTAGGGTCGACGCGCGCACCCCCAGGGTTCGCCCGGCTTCCCGGACCAGCCCGGTCACATGGTGGCCGAGGAGCAGATCGACGCCAGGAGTGTTGGCCGCATGGGACCTGATCAACGGGTCGAGGGTGCTGCGCCGAATGTTGTACGCGTACGGTAGCTCGGGGCCCGCCGGTGCCGCCCTCGGCTCGATCCATCCCCAGCGGGTGTACCAGCGGGCCTCGTTGCGGACGGCTCCCGCCTTCTCCAGAGCGGGGACGAGGCCGAGTTCGTCCAGCACCGGGTAGGCGTTGGCCGTGATGGAGTGGGTGCAAAGCACCTTGTACGCTTCGGGGTCCGAGCGGCGTTCCAGCAGTGCGACGCGGGCACCGCGTCGAGCGAGCAAGATCGCCGCGGCGCTGCCGGCGAGGCCGGCTCCGCTGATGACGACGTCGTAGTCGTATCCCGCGCTCTCAGGCTTGGTCATGCGCTGATCGCCCCCTTCGGGTTGTGGTGCCGTGTGGGAGTGGTGCAGTGCCACTGCTGTCAGGAACATGATCAATTGTCAAGAGCTGTGGATCGGCCGCCTGGGAACCGCAGGGCCTCAGCGTGGTCCTGAGTGTTCTATCGACGGATCTCCTGCCTGGCTGCCGCTCGCGTGCCGGTCGAGCTCGATTGTCAGTGCGACCGGGCACGATGAAGCCCATGACAACGACTCCGGTCCTTGCCGATGCTGCCGCGTACGCGCAGGCGGTCGAGGACGCCAAGAAGGCGGCGGCCGCGTACTACACGGGCGGCGACAGCGACCTCGACGACGCCGCGTACGACCAGCTGATACGCGCGATCACGCACTGGGAACGGGAGCACCCCGACCAGGTACTGCCCGACTCGCCGACGGGGAAGGTCGCCGGCGGAGCCGTCGGCGGGGATGTCCCGCACACCGCGCCGATGCTGTCGCTGGACAACGTCTTCTCCGCAGAGCAGTTCACCGCCTGGGCCGCGTCCCTCGAACGGCGGATCGGGCGGCCCGTCGCCCGGTGGAGCGTGGAACCAAAACTCGACGGCCTGGCCATCACCGCCCGCTACGAGAACGGCCACCTGACCCGGCTGATCACCCGTGGAGACGGGACCGCCGGCGAGGACGTCTCGCACGCCATCGGCACCATCATCGGCCTGCCCGGCCGACTCACCGAGCAGGTCTCCCTGGAGTTGCGCGGCGAGGTGCTGATGACCACCGCCCAGTTCGAGACCGCGAACACCACCCGCGTCCAGCACGGCGGAGAGCCGTTCGCCAACCCGCGCAACGCCGCTGCCGGAACCCTGCGTGCGAAGGACCGCGCCTACACGGTGGAGATGACCTTCTTCGCCTACGGACTGCTGCCGCTACCGACCACCGACAACGCGCTCGCCCAGCGCCTGGACCGGCTCCCGCACGGAGAACTGATCGAGTACGCCGCCACCCTGGGCGTGCACACTGCCGCCGCGACCGCGGTCCCCGGCCGCACGGTGACCACCTCCGAGGCCGCCCTGGCCCGAGTGGAGGAGATCGCTGCCCTGCGTGCCGAGCTGCCGTTCGGGATCGACGGGATCGTCATCAAGGCGGACCTGGCGGGCGACCAGCAGGATGCCGGATCCGGATCGCGGGCGCCCCGGTGGGCGATCGCGTACAAGCTGCCCGCGGTCGAGAAGATCACCCGGCTGCTGGACGTGGAATGGGCGGTGGGCCGTACCGGGATCATCGCGCCCCGCGCGGTCCTGGAACCGGTCGAGATCGACGGCTCCACCGTCACCTACGCCACCCTCCACAACCCGGCTGACATCACCCGTCGCGACCTGCGCATCGGTGACCGGGTCATGGTCTACAAGGCCGGCGACATCATCCCGCGCATCGAAGCCCCCGTCGCCCACCTGCGTACCGGCGCCGAACAGACCATCGCCTTCCCAGAGACGTGCCCGCAGTGCGGCTCCGGGATCGACACCGGCGAGCAGCGGTGGCGGTGCGAACGCGGCCGCAACTGCCACCTTGTCGCCTCCCTCTCCTACGCCGCCGGACGGGACCAGCTCGACATCGAGGGCCTGGGCGCCACCCGCGTCGTGCAGCTCGTCGATGCCGGCCTCGTCACCGACATCGCCGACCTGTTCACCCTCACCCGCGACCAGCTGCTCGCCCTGGACCGGATGGGCGCGACCAGCACCGGCAACCTGCTGACCGCGATCGAACAGGCCAAGACCCGCCCGCTGAACCGGGTGCTGTGCGCGCTCGGCGTCCGCGGCACCGGCCGCTCCATGTCCCGCCGCATAGCCCGCCACTTCGCCACCATGGACGCGATCCGGCAGGCGGATGCCGAGGCGATGCAGCAGGTGGACGGCATCGGTGTGGAGAAGGCCCCCGTGATCGTCGCTGAGCTCGCCGAGCTCGCACAGGTCATCGACAAGCTCGTCGCGGCCGGGGTGAACATGACCGAACCCGGCGTCGCCCCCGCCCCGGCCGCGGCCGGCGCGGACCCAGCCGGGGCGGACGCTCCTGCGGGGCCGCTGGCCGGCATGACCGTAGTCGTCACCGGTGCCATGACCGGGCCGCTCGAGGCGCTCTCCCGCAACCAGATGAACGAGCTCATCGAAAGCGCCGGCGGCAAGTCGTCCTCCAGCGTCTCCAGGCGCACCAGCCTCGTCGTCGCCGGCGAGAGCGCCGGCTCCAAACGCACCAAGGCGGAGCAGCTCAATCTCGAGATCGTCACCCCGGACGCATTCGCCGCCCAGGTCGCCGACTTCCTCCCCAGCCACACGTAGGCGGGCGACACGACGCTGCCCCCGACCCGGGTGCTGGTCGGGGGCGCGCGTGCATCACTGGCCTGGACCCGGATCGGTCTCCCGCACGTCGGCTCACCGTCATCAGGAGCCGTGCCTGCGCGGCGCCGCGGTGGTCGGGGCGTTGCCGGTCTGTGTGGCCGAGGCGCGGGTGCCCACGCGCGCGAGTGAATCGGGGAGTCGCTCCGCCCGCTGCCGGGCGGTGCGCACTATTTTTATGGGTGTGATCGGAAATGTGATGAGTGCTGCTGTCGTTGCTGCCATGTCATGCCTGCCGCTGACCGTGCCTGTGTCGGCCGAGGCCGGAGCGAGTGCCGCGCGTTCCGGCATCGAATGCCCTGGCGGCTATGTGTGCATCTACCCGGAGACCAACTTTGAAGGGCAGCCCTGGGTGCGGCGGGCGGTCGACGGCGGGGTGAAGGACCTGCCCTCTGCGATCCGCGACCGCGGCAGCTCGATCAGGAACAACTCCGACCGAACCGCACGGGTCTACGAGAAGAGGAACTACTCCGGACGCTGGGTCTGTGTGACCCGCAGCGGAGGCTCCATTCATGACCTGCGTTCCTACAACCTCAACGACCAGACCCGATCCCTGAAGATCAACCGCAACGACTGCGGCTGAGGCCTGTGTACAGAAGCGTTTGACCGGTTCGTTCGTACCCCGCGGCACCGACCGATGTCCGGCGCAGGACGAGTTCGGTCCGCGCGCCACTTTGGGTGGAGGCAGCGTTCGGGAACGTGCGCTCCGTGCGCTCCGTGCGCTGGAGGACCAGGGACAACTCGGCGGAATCGGGGAACAGCCTGTCTCACTCGCCGAGCGGGTTCTGGCGCAATACGTGACGGGCCGACCTCTCCGCCCGTTCCGCGTTGGACATGATGCGAGCCCGCTTCCTGGGCCACCAGATCAGTTCTGCGAGAAAGATCGCGACCCACAGCCACGACACCAAGGCCTCCCGGGTTGACCCCGTGAAAGTGTCGCTCAGCGCGAGGGCCACAGCCAGTCCGGCGCAGAGCAGCACCAGCCGTTGGAGGAGGCGGTCTCGTTCCCCGGCTGTCCGCAGCGCGCCGGTGTAGTCGATGACGGCGGGCGCGAGTCGGATATCGCCGGTGTCCTCACCACGTCGGGTGGCGCGAACCACCGCTACCCGGTCGGCGGAGTCCAGGTCATTGGCTCCGGGCCAGGCTCTGCTCATCCGGCGGGCCATCCTGATTCCACAGAACGGGACGAGGAAGACGGCCGCCAAGGCTGCGCCCACCCACGATCCGGACTCGGCGAGCACGAATGCTCCCAGGAAGACACCTACCGGAAGGCCGGTGCTCACTGCCCTGCGGACCGGACCGCCTTGCCATACCCAGCTCGGGACCATCAGCACAGGTTCATGCTGGCAGGCGGCCGGTCCGGGGAGCAATCACCCGGGCCGCGACCGGTTGCCGGCTGTTGACGTGGTACCGGCATGTGGTTCACTAGTCTGAGAACGAACTAGTCGAACTCGCGGAGTAGAAAGTAGAGTTGACTATCGATGGTCGCTGTGGAGACCGGCTGGTTGCGTGGGGTGCTACCGCTGGCGCTCGCCGCCGTCCTTGCCGAGGGCGACCGGCACGGGTACGCGCTGGTGCAGGAGTTGACTGCCCGTGGATTCGGCACGGTCCGTGGCGGCGCCCTGTATCCGGTGCTCGGCCGACTCGAGACCGAAGGGGTGGTGGAGGCACGGTGGGAGCCCGGTGAGGGCGGGCCGGGACGCAAGGTCTACCGGCTCACCGACGCGGGGCGGGCCCGGCTGCGTGAAGAGACCACCAGCTGGAAGCAGTTCTCCGACGCGATGGATCAACTCCTCGCCGACAGCATGGAGGAGTTGCCATGACAGATGAGGTCACCCGGTGGAACGCACGGGTTCGACTGGCACTCGCTGGGCAATCGGTGGACAGCACCCTCGCGGACACGGTGCTGGAAGAGGTCGCACAGCACTGCGCCGACAGCGGTGAAAGCCCTGAGGACGCCTTCGGCATGCCGGAGGCGTACGCCACCACTGTGGTCCGCGAGCGCGTCCCGCCCGAGGAGCGTCTTCGTCACCGGGGCGGCCAGACACCTGCGGCGACAGTCCGTGCTGCACTCGCCCCGATCGGTACGGCCGCTCTGGTCGGCGGCGCCTGCCTGTGGGCCGTAAGCGGATTCACGCCGGCTCTGACCCCTGGCGGGCTGGTCGGCTCATCGTTCATCGCCATGGCCCTGGCGGCCGGCCACTTCGCGGCCACCGCCTCGCGATCCCGACAGCGTGCCGCGGGGTGGGTGCTCGTGGCCGCCGCAACGGTGCTGGGCGCGACGGCCTTCACCGTCCTCTCCGAAAAGACCATCGGCCACCTACCCGCCCCGGTCCTGTGCCTACTGGGCCTCGCGCTGCTCGGGTGGGCCACACGGGACAAACCAACCGCAGACCCTGAAGGAGTTACCATGCAATCTCGGACGGACGCTCAGAACACCACGGTCGGGCATGAGCACTGGCTCCGCCAACTGACCCAGCTGCTCGAAGAGCGCCACGCTGTGCCCCGCGCACGCGCCGCGGAGCTCACCAGGGAAGCCGCCGACCACCTCGCCGCCACCGAACGCGCGCCCGAAGAGGAGTTCGGGCCCGTAGAGCTGTACGCGCTGCGACTGTCCGAGGAGGAGTCTCCCCGCCCACGGTGGTGGCTGCGCAGCGACATCCAGAACGCGATACTTGCCGTGATCCTCACCGGCTGTCTGGTGGGCAATCTCGCCTCCGGCGGCCCGATCTGGCAAACCGCACTCGCCGCCGGCGCGCTCGCCGTGGACCTGGCGCTCCTCGTCGTCCACCTGCGCAAGCAACGCGGCAGCTCGCCCCAGCGATAGCCGCACCACCGGCTCCACAGGGTTGGTGTCGACGGCCACCCCAGCCTGAGAACTCGGCGAGCGGATGCCGTCCCCTCCGTGCCTCTTCCCTTGAGAGATCTCCTGCCATGCCCAGAGCCGAGTCCGGCTTCAGTGTCCTGTCCGACGACTTCGCCGCCGCTCCCTACCGGTACTTCGCCTGGCTGAGGGAACGTGCACCGGTGCACTACGAGCCGGCGATCGACAGCTACTTCCTCTCCCGCTACCAGGACGTGAAGCGGGTGCTGACCGACCATCAGGCGTTCAGCACCGAGACGTTGCAGGTACGCGCCGAGCCGGTGATGCGCGGACCGGTCCTCGCCCAGATGACCGGGGCCGAGCACACCGCCAAACGAAAGATCGTCGTCCGGGGCTTCACCGGGCAGGCCCTGCAAGACCAGATACGCGCCGTCCACGCCAACGCCGCCGAGCTCATCGCACCCTTTCTTCCCCGGGGCCGGGTGGACCTCGTCAACGACTTCGGCAAGCCCCTCGCCGTGTACGTGACGCTCGACGTCCTCGGCCTGGACAAGAAGGACTGGCAGCAGGTCGCCGCCTGGCACAGCGGGGTCGCCGAGTTCATCACCAGCATCGTCCTCACACCTGAACGCCGCCGGCACTGCCTGGACTGCGCAGAGCAGCTGGAGGCCTACCTCGTCCCCCTCATCGAACAGCGGCGCCGCCACCCCGGCGAAGACCTGATATCGAAGCTGTGCACCGCCGAGTTCGACGGCATCGCCATGAGCAATCGCGACGTCACCGCGCTGATCATCAATGTCCTGGCTGCCGCCACCGAGCCCGCCGACAAGACCCTCGCCCTGCTCTTCAAGCACCTGATCGACCACCCCGAGCAGATGGCCCAGGTCCGCCAGGACCCGGCCCTGCTGCCCGCCGCGATCGCCGAGACCCTGCGCTACACCCCGCCGGTCCAGCTCATTCCCCGCCAGTCGGAGAAGGACGCCGTCTTCGCCGGCACCACCGTCCCGGCAGGTGCCACCGTCTTCTGCATGATCGGTGCGGCCAACCGCGACCCCGACGCCTTCACCGCCCCGGACACCTTCGACATCCACCGCCCGGACCTGGGCACCGCCCGCTCCTTCACCGCCGCCGCCCAGCACCTGGCCTTCGGTACCGGACTCCACCAGTGCGTCGGCGCAGCCTTCGCCCGCGCCGAGATCGAGACCGTTGCCGCGATGCTCCTCCCCCTGCTCGACCAGGTCCGCTACAGCCCCGACTTCCGCTACCGGGAGACCGGCCTGTACACCCGCGGCCCCGCCTCCCTGTCCCTGGACTTCACCCCGGTCCACGAAGGCGTCCGGGTCCACGAAGGCGTCCCGGTCCACGACTGACACCGGCCCCCCGTCCGGCATCGAGCGGGCCGGCCGGCGATCAACCTTCCCCGGCTCCCGGAGCCGGAGCCGCCCAGACCCGCCACTCCTCCAGGAAGAGACCTCAGTGACACCGACCGACATCACCCGGGCCATCAACGACCTGCTGTTCACCCCGGGCCTCGACCTCGCCGAAGCCCTCGACCGGCATTTCACCCCCGACTACCGTCAGCGCACCGACGGCGTGTGGAGCGACCGTGCCGCCTTCGCCCAGCACATGACACGCCTCCGTTCGCTCGTCCGCAGCGGCCACATCGAGCTCCACGACGAATTCCGCGACGGACTGCGTTACGCCGACCGGCACACCGTCACCCTCACCCAGCACAACGGCCGTACCTCCCGCACCGAGGTGTACCTCTTCGGTGAGCACGCCCCCGACGGGCGCTTCCAACGCGTCGAAGAAACCACGCTGCTGCTCACCGACCACCCCGACGACCGGAACCTGGGACTCATCAGCTGACGCTGCGGAACCCGCGACACGAGTTCCGTACGTGCGGACCTGCTCCCGGGTCCGTCCGAAGCCGGCAGCCTCCGCGACCGGGTCTATCAGGAATCAGGTGTAGTTCGTCTGTTTGGCCTATTGGTTCTTGGGCGGGCTGATCGGCCTACACTCGTCCGGCCGTAAGGCGGCCGT
>NZ_JBSGZO010000008.1:0-3677 GCF_053611045.1 Streptomyces sp. NPDC054841
GTGCGGGGCCTCTTCGCGTTTCCGTACGTTCGCCGGACTGGTTCGTCCCGCCGGGCTGGTTCGTCCTGCCCGGCCAGCCGGCCCTACCCGGCCGTACCGGCCGCCGGTTGCCAGATCCAGGGGTGCGCGTCCGCGCCCATGCCGACCGCCGTGGCGCCGGAGCGGCCCACGAGGAGCGCGGGGGAGTCCAGCGACTCCGTGCTCTGGCTGCGTGTCAGCACCCTTGTACCCGAACGGAGTTGGATGCGGCCGCGGAGATCCTTGCCGAGCAGCACCGGGCCGCTGCGGGCCACGGCCGCGCTCACCGGGCCGTATCCGTAGAAGCGCTCCTTGCGGGGCCGGGCCGGGGCGCCGCCGGCCCGTACCGCGATCACCGCCGAGGCCGTCGGCCTGCGGTAGTAGAGCTCGATGCCGCCGTCGTCCGTCGGGAGCGCGGCGAGCGGGCCTCCGGGCACCGGCAGCGTGCTGCCGCCGTCCGGCTTGAAGGTGATCTCCTCACCGAGGACGTCCTGCGCCCAGTGGTGCACGGTCTCCCGGCCCGCGCCGAAGACATGGACCCGGCCCGCGCCGTCCACGACCGCCGAAAGACCGTCCTGGATCTCGCCTCCGCCGAGGTCCCGCCAGCGGTCCCAGCGCCCGTCGGTGTCCCGTACGCGCGTGCTGATCCCCTTGTCGGCGTTGCGCACGAAGAGGTGGACCCGCCCGTCCGGGGCGGTCACCGCGACCGGGACCCCGACGCGGCGGCCCCGGTCGTCGTTCCGCTCCGGATTGCCGAGCCCGTTCCAGGCGAGGAACTCCCCGCCCGGGGTGCGCTGTTCCAGCAGCACCACCTCGCGGCGGTTCGGTCCGCCGTGGCCGCCGATCGCCGCGAAGCGCAGCGCGAAGACGAGCTGCCGCCCGTCCTTCAGGACCGCCGAGCCGAGCGCCGGCGCGAGCGGCCCGCCGCCCAGGTCCTCCGGGCTGCCCCACTGTCCGCTGCCCGGCTCGGTCTCCCGCCACCGCACGGCACGCAGCCCGAGTACGCCGTACGCGGCAAGCCGTCCGTCGGGCTCGGTGGTGACGACGGGGCGGGCGCCCGGATAGCGGTGGTGGGTGGAGCGGACCCAGCCCTTCTGGTTCGTCAGCGGGCGGACGCCGCCCACGTTGTAGTCGCCGCAGCCGGAGGGGTTTCCGCACTCCCACTCGGGGTCGCCGCCGTAGGGGACGAGATGCGCGGCCTTTGCCTGAAGGACCTTCGCCGGGAGATTCTTGGGCCAGTGGCGGTTGTAGTAGCCGCGGAAGGCCGTGGCGACGAAGCCGGGGACCCGCCCGCCGTCCTCGGTCGCCTCCGCCACCCAGTGCACCATCGCCGTCCAGCTGAACAACGCGACGGCGGTGTGGTCGGCGTGGTCCGAGTAGCCGCGCTGCTCGCTGTCCTTCTTGCGGGTCGCCTCGTCGCTGTGCTGGATGTCCGGGTCGGGGTCCAGGGTCTGGATCACGGTCGGCCGGTACTGCTCCATCAGCCCGACCAGTACGTCGACGAGTTCGTCGTAGTCGTACGACACGGCCCTGCGCTGCGGGGAGTCCCTGGCGACGACGGTGCTCAGGCCCAGTGCCCGGTCCTGCCAGAGGCTGGGGATCGCCATGTAGCGGCGGGCGGTGTGCATGGGGAGGTTGAGGAAGATCAGCTCGACCCGGCGGGGGCCGTTGGTGAGCGTGTTGATCTCGGCCTCGTTGCCCCGGCGGAGGGTGGCGACGCCCTTGGTCCAGTCGGCGAACGTGTCCAGCCCGAGGAGCGTCGCGTAGGCCTGCCGCAGGCCCTGGTGGCGGGCGGAGGCATAAGCGGCCCTGTCTGCCGGGACGTCCCAGTTCCCCGGTATGCGGTTCTTCCCGTCGTGCTCCCCGGCGGTGACGTAGACGCAGACGAGCGGCACCCCGGCGTCCAGCATCCGCTGCGTGTCCGGGTTCATGAAGTACAGGTCGTCGTCCGGGTGGGCGAGGATCTGCATCAGCTGCGCGCGGCGCGAGCCGGCTATCGGCATTCCGGGCGCGGGGTCCGCGGTGGGCGTGGGCCGCCGGGGCGCGGGCACGGAGCAGGCGCTGAGGGCGGTGGCTCCGGCCGCGGCTGCGATGGCGGCGATGACGCTGCGGCGACGCGGGTGCGTGCGTGGTCGCGGGCGTCCCGGCCGGGCGGCGGTGACGTGGTCGGCCGTGCCGGTGGGCGTGGAGTCGAACCCGCCCGGGCGGGCGGACGCGGGCATGCCTCGCGCAGCGCTGTCGTTCACGTGTCGTGCTCCGTCCGCTTCCCCCCGCAGCGGTCGGGCGTGACCCCCGGCTGCGTACTGTGATCTCCCCGTATGGCGGACGCAGGGCCGGTCGGAGCCGCCGTCCGCGATCAGCTAGTGCCGTGACCGGCAACGTCCACCGGCTCGCGACGCCCTGCACGGCACTCCCCCAGCTACCGCTGGGAGGTACCCCCACGCTGCGTTGTCGCATCACCCGAGTACGTCCAGTACGAGGGCGATACTCCGCCTTGCGATGCGTCCCCTCGGCCCTCCGGGCCTGGGGAGACCCCATGCACCGGACGCCGCGAGCTTCCCGGCAAACCTTTCCGGCCACAGCACTAGACGGATTTTCGATGCTCGGGGTTGAGCGGGACGCCGCGTGCGGCCGGCGGCCCGGCGCGCCTGAGCGACCCCGGCAGGGTCCTGTCCGGTCGATCACGCGCGCCGGCGTCCGGGGCCGGCGTCCGGAGCCGGCGTCACCGCAGCGTCGGAACCTCGCCGCAGTCCGCCCAGGCGAGCGTGACACCCGGCAGCCCCCTCAGCCATCGTTCGGCGATCTCCGCGAGAAGGGCCTTGTCCGGGGGAGTGGTGCCGAGGCCGATGGCGTACCGAGCCCCGGCCCCGTCGGTCGCGAACGGGCGCGGCCAGGCATGGACGTCCGGTGCACCCGCCTCCTCCAACGCCGTGAGCAGGGCGCGCATACGGCCACGGACGCGGCCCTCGTCAGGGCCGTCCGGGACGGTCAGGACCGCCCAGGCCGCGTGGCGGCGGTGCATCGGCGGCGGGGAGAGGAGCTCCGGCCAGGGGTCCGCGCCGGACTCCGCGGCCGCGTCCAGGATCTCCCAGGCGCGGAACAGCTCCTGGGCCAGCAGGTCGCGGCCGCCCGCGCTCACCTGGTCGGTGCAGGACCTGACCGGTTCGGTCGGGGTCAGGACCAGGGGCTCGCGCCAGTCCCACACGGCCCAGGTGGCGAAGAACTGCCGGAGCCGCCCGGCGGCCGGGAGTCCTCCGGTCTCGCGGGCGGTACGGGCGGCGAGGACGGACCAGGCCAGGCCCGGCAGCCCGCCGAGCGGTGCCGAGTCCAGGCCGCGGGCCCTCGCCCAGGTCTTGACCTCCGTGGCGAGCCGGGCGAAGGCGTCCCGGTGGGCGCCCGCCGCATCGAGGACCGCGTCCGCGTCGCTGACCGCGCTGAGTGCGATCGCCGCTGCGTCGCCCAGCTCGGTCCGGCGCGCGACCGCCTCGGCGGGGTCGAGGTCCCCGGTCGCCACGACGACGAGGTCGACGGCCAGGTCGTCGACCCGCAGCCGCAGCCCGGGCACCCGCGCCCCGACGACCTCGCGCACGTCGGTGGCCTCCGGCAGCGCCGCGGCGACCCGGGCCCGTACCTCCTCGATCCCGGTTCCGCCCGGCAGT
>NZ_JBSGZO010000008.1:3777-52720 GCF_053611045.1 Streptomyces sp. NPDC054841
GCGGCTCCGGTCCCGCCGACGGCCGCGCCCGGCAGTGCGGCTCTGGTTCCGCTCCCGCCTCCGGTCCGGCCCGGCAGTGCGGCTCCGGTCCCGCCGACGGCCGCGCCCGGCAGTGCGGCTCTGGTTCCGCTCCCGCCTCCGGTCCGGCCCGGCAGTGCGGCTCCGGTCCCGCCCGGCAGTGCGGCCACCAGATCCAGATCCGCACCGGCCAGGGCGCATCCCATGCGCCGTGAGCCGACGACGTGGACGATGCCGTCGGCCAGCGCGTCGGAGATGCGCTGCACGGTGCGCCGGGCGTGTGCTTCGCGGTCGGGGTCCTCGGGGGCCGGTGTGACGGCGCCCTCCTCGGGCACCCACCGCACCTCGCCCGTCCCCAGCGCGACCGTCGCCCGCACCCGCATCGGCTCGTCGCCCCGCCGGGACAGCAGGACCACGTCACCGACGCGTGCCGTCATGCCGTCGAGCAGGGCTTCGCAATGGGCGGCGAGCTGCTGCGGATCACGGGTCCGGCCCAGCGAGAGATGCGGGGTGAAACCCGTGGCGCGGCCCCCGCAGCGGGGGAAGCGCTCTTCCAGCGCGCGGCGCAGTTCCGCCCAGGGCGTCGCGTCGGCCGCCGCGGGGTCGAGCCAGACGGTGGCGTCCTCCCGGTGCCCGAAGCTGTGCACCCCTTCGAGCCGTGCGGTGAACGGCGGTGTCCCCGCCGCCGCCGCGGAGAGCAGCGGTGCCGCCCGCTCGAAGTCGCACTCCGGTACGAACCCGAAGAGCACATTGACATGCGGCGGCCAGCGGTGGATCTGCCGGTCGTGCTCGCGTCGGATGTGCTGGATCGGCGGCCACAGCTCCCGCGGGGGGATCCAGGCGACGGCTGTCCGTGCCGTCGCCCGGACGGCGAGCACCTCGGCCGGCTCATCGCCGCCGAAGCTCAGGTCCGCCGCCACGGCGTAGTGGTCCGAGGCGTACAGCCCGTCGGGCGCCGGGGTGTCGCCCAGCAGGGCCGCCCCGTCCACCCGGAGCCCCTCCGCCCCCGGTCCGTCAGCCCGCAGCAGCACGCGGTCCAGCCGGGACGCCCGCCCGGACAGCGACGACACCGAGGCCAGCGGATTGACGCCCGGGTCGAAGGTGGGCGTCCGGTCGCCGTGCCCGTGCGCCTCGCTCCAGGCGTCCCGCATGCCGAGCGTCGTCTCCGGCACGTCCCCGCCGTCGTTGAAGTCGCCCAGCAGGACCATGTCACCCTCGACACCTGCCAGCCCCTCGGCGAGCCGCACCAGCTCGGCCTCCCGCCGTGCCGCCCCGCCCTCGGAGTGATCGCTGCTCAGATGGGTCGCGGCGACGACGGCCCGGCCGGCCGCCGTGTCCACGACCACCGCCGTGACGGCCTTGTGCGGGCCGAGGACGTGGATTCCCGCCTCCCGCACCGGCAGCCGGCTGAGCAGCAGCACTCCGCAGTCGTCGACGTCCTTCCCGGCCGGGTCGGTGCCGAGCGTGTACGCCTCCCGCACCCAGGGCGCGTCCAGCAGCATCGCGAGCAGCTCCGCCTCGACCTCCTGGAGGGCGATGACGTCCGCGTCGGCCTCGCGAAGAGCCGCCAGCAGCATCGGCCGGCGCCGGACGGTGTCGATGCGGTCGCTGTCGTACCGGTCCCACAGCGTGTTCCAGGTCAGTACGCGCAGCCCGCCGGCCGCCGGGACGCCCCGAGGCGCGTCCGCGTCCGCGGCCACCCAGCCGCGCGCCGCGTCCCACACGTACGGCGTCCGGGCCGAGAAGAACGGCGACCGCAGCCGTCGCGGGTCCCGTATCCGCCCGGCGTCCGTCGCGTCGATGCGGTCCACGCCCGCGGACCGGTCCCAGACCACTTCGCCGTCGGCCTCGAAGAACAGCACCCGGTGCCACGGGATCTCGCCGGCCGGGTCGAAGTCGTCCAGCGGCATCCGCTTGGGCGCGGCGCCGCGCTGGTTGATCCCCATCACGAAGCGGGCCGGGTCGAACCGCGGATCCCACTGGACCCGGTGGTAGATCTCCTCGCTGGTACGCACCTACGCCTCCTCCTCGACGGTCCCGCCCGCGCCGATGTACCAGGTGCGGTGCGCCTGTGCGGGGTACGGCGGGACGAACCGGTGCAACTGCGCGGTGAGTACCTCGGGCGGCACCGGGTGCGCCCGCTCCGCATTGCGCCGGACCAGCTCGTCCTCGCCGACCAGCACCACCGCGTGCGTGACGAAGGCGTCGCGGCGGTGCGCGACCGCGTGCACCAGGGAACGCTGGTGCGGGTTGAGGGATGTGGCGTCCCACACCACGGTCCCACCTTCCGCGAGTGCCGTGCCGAGCCGGTCGAGGCCCGCGCGCAGGACCTCCCCGTTCGCACGCTGGTCGGCGCGTGAGCCGCGGTTCTCGCGCAGCTCGTCGAGAGAGACGTACGTGTCGGCTCCGCCGAGGCTCCGCGCGAAGGTGCTCTTGCCGCTGCCCGACGGGCCGACCATGTGGATCAGCCGGGGAAAGTCCCCGGACCGCCACCGCCAGGTCGCCGCTACGGCCTCCTCGACGGTCCGGATCCGCCCGTGCGCGTAGGCGTCCCGCGCCTCGGCCCAGCAGCGCCCGGCCGTGTCCGCCTCCAGATCGGCGAACGCCTCCTTCAGCGCGTCCAGCGGCCCGGCGTCCTGCGCGTGCAGCGCGGACCACTCCACCTGGTCGCGCGCTTCGGCGTCGGGCGCGACCGCCCCGGCGACGGCGTGCAGCACGTCCAGGTCGACGGCGAACGACATCCGTACGAGCCCGGACCTGCGCTCCTCGTCGGGATACGGGCGGTGCAGCCCGGTGTGCAGCCCGACCAGGTCCGCGACGCGCCGTGCGAGCGGCAGGCCGAGCGGCCCCGCGAGGCGCCCCGCGAGCGACCCGCGCCGGCTCTTGTGCAGCAGCGCGGCCAGCACCCCGGCGAGCCTCGCGTCCCCGGTCCTGTCGAGGCGGGCGCCTACTTCGGCGGCGGCGGCCTCGTCCCCGTCCGGCACCCCCACGGCGGCCGACAGCGCCTCGGTGTCCGGCGCGGCCCCCGACCTGACCGCCCACAGCGCCGCGGCCGGCCCCAGCCCGTTCGCCACGACAGCGGCGTGCATCCAGTGCGTACCGGTCTGTACGTGCCCGGGCCGCACCCACTTGGCGACCCGCCGCCCGAACTCCTCCGGGCCGAAGCCGTCGACCGTCCGTACGACGTACCCCTCCTGGCGCCCGGTCTCCAGCCTGATCCCGCGCAGCGCCCGCTCGGCCACCCTGTCGAGAGTGCCCCGCCACAGCACCAGCGGTACGGGGACCCCCAGTCCCCGTAGGAATCCCACGGTCCGGTCCCAGTCCAGACAGCGACCGTCCGCGTCCCAGACGGAGAATCCGTAGAACCAGCTCTCCAGCTCCTCGTACGCGATCGAGTGCCGCGCGTACATGTTCTCCCCACACACCCGCCACCCCGCGGGGATCCGATCCGCGATCCGCCCCTGAAGCCCCTTCACCCAGGCCCGCGACGGATGATGCGCCGAATCCAGCGACCGCGCGTGCAGCCCGTCGGCGTACAGCGTCGTGTTCTCGCCGTCGAGCTTCTCGGTGACGACGACCTCCCGTCCTGTGAACCCCGACAGATCGGCGACCCGTACGTCGTCGGAGGCCGCGCCGGGCGACCACGGCAGATGCGGCGTCCGCGGATAGTGCGTCCGCATGATGATCGGCCCCCCGGTTGTCGGCATGTGGTGCCCGGTCACTCTAGGAGCGCGGGGGAGCGGTGATCGAACGAATAAGCCGGCCGTCGCGCCGCTCACCTCTCTCGACCCGACCGCGGTGTGGCGGGGCGGGGGGCCTCGTCAGCGGGGCCCCTCAGCACCCCATTGCCTTACCGGTGTCGCGGCCTCCCCAGTGTCCGGGCGGCAGTCGCGGCAGTGGCCCGGTTCCGGGGCGCGGAAGGCACGGTCGCAGGTGTCGCAGGTCTGGAGAGGGTCCGGGCGCACGATGACAGGGGCGGCTGGTAGGGGCGGTGGTAGGAGCGCGGTGAGGCGGTGGGCGAGCAGGCCCGCCGGGTGGCTGAGGTCGGGCGGGAGGTTCGCGGTCAGGGTGCGGCGTACGGCCTCGGGGGTGGTGTCCCGTTCCAGCCAGGCCTCGACGGCCGGGGCGAGGCGCCGCACGTCCGGCTCGGAGAGGAGCAGACGGGGATGGTCCCGGCGCAGATCGGTGAGCAGGGCGACGGCCGTCCCGTGGAGGGTCAGGTCGTCCGATTGCGGCGAGGGGAGAGGCGGTGATGCGCGGCGAGGCGCGGGTTCGGGCTCGGGCGGGGGCTCCGGTGGCGCGACCGGCACCGGCTTGGGGTTGGGCGGGGGCCCAGGCACCGCCACCGCCACCGGCACCCGCTCCGGCTTGGGCTCGGGCGGGTGCGGGGCAGGGCTCGCGCCCGGCCGGTTGTACGAGATGGTCCGCGTGACGAGCCGGCCATTGGCCAGCCGCTCGCAGGGACGCGCGAGGTATCCGGCGGCCTCCAGCTCCCGCATGGCTTCGGCGATGCGCGCCTCGCTCTCCGGAAAGCGTGCCGTGAAGCACTTGATGGTGACCTCGGACCCGGCCTTGAGCGACTGGATGTGGACGGCGAGCCCAATTGCGATGAGGCTCAACTCGCGGTGCTGGGCAAGGTGGTTGCCGACGACCGTGCAGCGGCTGGTGTGCCGGACGTTGACGTGGACGACACCGGATCGGGCGGCCGGTCGGCGAACGGGGGACTGGGCGCGCGAGCGCGCGCTAAGGTGCTGAAGAGCCATCGGGAAGCCCTAACTTCCTCGGTGGTCAGGCCCTCGATCGGGATGCCAGTCCCGGCCGGGGGCCGACGTATGTCTGGGGTTGTCGCGGCGAGCATATGCCAGCCAACCCGCCTCAAATCCAGCCGAGTTGGCGCAGTCCACCCATGTGGGTGACGGGGAGGCTGGAGGGGTTGGGAAGGTTCTTTCCCTGGTTCTTTTCTCTTTCTTGTGTCGTGGGACGCCGGGTCGCGGTCCACCGGGTCGCGGAGGGCCACGATCCGGTGCGACCTGGTATTACGCGCGGTACGGCGCTGCGAGCGCGGTCGGCCCGTAACGCGATCAGGCCCGGCCGCAATGTGCGGCCGGGCCTGATCGAGGGTTGTGTGTGCCTTGGGCGGCACCCGGCTACTCGTCGCCGAAGATCTCCTCGGCGGTTGGGGCGGTGACAGCACGGGCGAGCCAGCAGCGCAGGATCGCGGGGTCCTCGCAGCCGGTGATGCGCTCGCGTGCCACGTCGGGGACGTCGATGCCGCGCTGCTCGAGGACGAGCAGGATGTCCTCGGCGCGGCTTTCGGCGCGGAGGCTGTCCGAGAGCGGCGATTTGTAGAAAGAGAGGTCCACGGCCACCAGTTTCCTCCACTGTTCTGCGGCTGGGTGCTTGCCCATGCCCTGCGCGATGAGTTCGATGATGGGATCGGCGACGTCCCGCGGTGTGTCCCGCAGAACGGTTGACACTGCTTTGAGTATGGCCCCGATGTCCGGGTCCGTGATGTGTGTGATCGCAGCAAGTGTGGCGAGTGCGAGGTCCTTGCGGGCCTCGGCCGAGTTGGTGATCACGGGCATGTTGTGCGGGCCCACCACAAGGGGGCGCAGGGTCAGCGCGGGCCACTGTCGGGGGCCGATGTGGACGGGCCGCGCGGCCCACTCGGCCGTGGCACGGTCCTGGCAGACGACCAGTAGCAGGGGCTGCAAGGGGTACTTCGTGTGCAGATATGACAGGTAGTACGCCCAGCTGGCGGGCTTGGCCGGGTCCTTCTTGCCCTGAGCCTCGACCGCGAGGAGAAAGGACTCGTCGTCCTCTGTGTCGAGGCGTAACAGGGTGTCGACGCGGCGTTCGAGGGGCCGGGTTTCGGTGAGGTCGGTGGGCAGGACCGTGATCGAGGTGGGCGCGGCGAAGGTGAGGCCCAAAACCTCGGAGACCCGGGAGAAGAGCTCCGGGTGCCCCTGGAAGATGCGGTGCATCGCCTCGTGGGGCGAGCTGACCATGCGGGTTCCTCTGGTTGTGCGGGCTGGTACGGAGAGTTGCCTATGGCACATGCCCAAGGCGTGTCTCGTTGGCGAGCGTAGGCGGCCAACGCGGCCTGGTTGCCCGCGAATTGGGGATGTTCACCCGAGGGGGTGAGGGCGCCCGGCGCCCGTCGGTGCGAGGTCCAGCTCGGCCCACACCGTCTTGCGCGGGACGGGACCCGACGTCACGCCCCAGCGGTCCGCGAGAACTTCGACGAGCAGCAGCCCGCGCCCCGACTCGCTGTCGGCGGAGGGCGGCTGGGGGCGGAGGCCCGGGAGCCGGTCGCCGCGCGTGTCGGTCACCTCGACGCGGAGGATGCGCTCGGCGTCCGTCGTGCAGACAGCGAGGAGGAAGTCCCGGCCGGGCAGGCGGGCGTGGGTGACGGCGTTCGCGGCGAGCTCGGCAACGAGCTGGGCCGCCGTTTCGGCCACCCCGTACGGCAGGTCCCAGGCGTGCAGCCGCTCGGTGGCGAGCAGGCGCGCGAGGCGGGCACCGCGTGGCGTGGGGGACAGCTGCACAGTGAAGTGATGTGTGGGGGTGCCGAGTTGGGCGGCTTTCTGGTTCACGTCACTTAGCGTGGTGTGGCCTGCTTACGCTGACCAGTGACGCAGCGGATGCGTACCGTGACTGTCCGGAGCTTGTCCGGTCGTGTCCGGGCTGTCCCGAAGGGCGTACGGGCAGGGGGCATCCAGTTGCGGCGGTACGTCGGAGGTGGCGCGGGTGAGCGTGGAAGTGGACGGTACGGAGCGGCCCATGGGTGACGGGGACGAGCCCGGTTGGGAGGTCGATCCCGATGACGAGTCGGGTGCGGCCGTCGTCGCGACGGTGGGGCGGCAGCTCAAGCTTCGCCGCGAAGCGTCCGGCATGCGGGCGGCCGAGTTCGGCGTGGCGATCGGATACGGGGAGGACCTGGTCTACAAGGTCGAGGCCGGGAAGCGGATTCCCAGGCCGGAGTACCTGGACAAGGCGGACGAGGTGCTGGGGGCGGGCGGGCTTATCGCCGCGATGAAGAAGGACGTGGCGGAGGTTCGGTACCCGAAGAAGGTGCGGGACCTGGCCAAGATGGAGGCGAAGGCAGTCGAGCTGCTCTCGTACGGCAGCCACGCGCTGCATGGTCTGCTGCAGACGGAGGCGTATGCCCGTGCGTTGCTGGGGACTCGTCGGCCCGCTTATGCGGCGGACGAGTTGGAGCGGATGTTGGAAGCCCGCATGGCTCGGCAGACCATCTTCGACCGGTCTCCCGCGCCAGAGCTCGGCTTTGTCCTGGAAGAGGTGACCCTGCGCCGCCCCACCGGAGGCACAATGGTGCAACGCCAGCAGCTCGAACGCCTGTTGGAGGTAGGGCAGATGCGGAACGTCGAGATCCAGGTGATGCCGACCGACCGCTGGGAGCACCCTGGAACGGGTGGGAGGATTCAGGTACTCAAATTCGGTGACGGCTCCGCGATCGGTCGCACTGACGATGAGTACGGGGGGCGTCCCGTCTCCGATCTGAAGCGGCTCCGGGTCCTTGAGTTGCGCTATGGCATCATCCGGGCTCGGGCCCTCACGCCTGGGGAGTCGCTGGCCCTCATCGAGGAAGTGCTGGGAGAGACATGATCCGCAAGACCTCTGCCGGGGAATCCGACGAGCTCGTCTGGTTCAAGAGCAGCTACAGCGACACAAGCAACGGCAATGACTGCGTCGAGGTCGCCGCCACCCCCGGCACCGTCCACATCCGCGACTCCAAGAACATCCCCGGCCCCCGCCTCGCCGTCGCCCCCACCGCGTGGGCGGACTTCGTGACGTACGCGTCGCAGAGCTGACCCTCAACTCCTTTCGCCCCGCACCTGGTTGATCCCAAGTACGGGGCGCGCTGCTTTGACGGGTGGCATGGTCATCGCGGCGAGGCGGGAGCCGCGATGTGCTCGACGCGTGGCCGGGCGAGCCGGGCGTAGTCGGTGCCGGACATGACCAGGGATTGAGGTGCAGCGGGCGCAGGGCCCGGCGCGCGTACAGCCGTCCGACGAGCGCCACGTGCCCCGCCCGCATGAGGTGGCGCAGCACGTGACAGGAGGTCCGTGCGATCCCGGACGGGAACGAGCGGACCTCTGTGCGTCACGGCGCGCCCTGGGCTCGCCGTCGCGCCGGCCGCATGGGCCGAATTCGTCGCGTACGTCTCCTGGCCCTGACCGACAGCACGCGCGCGCACCGTGATCGGCCGGCTTGTATCCTGCGCCCACTTGTTCGTGGAATGTCCACGACAGTGTGCGGAACTCAGGGTGGGGACAGTGGGGCAGAACGCACCGGAGGGGCGGCCCGAAGGCGGGTCGTCGGTGTCGGACGAGGAGTGGGCGCAGTTCGTCGGCCGAGCCGAGAAGGACGGCGGTGCCGGCGCACCGAAAGAGCCGTCCGCCAGGGCGCGCATGGTGACCGAGCGGCTGCGCGCGGAGGACGAGCGCCGCCGTAGGGAAGGGAAGCCGGCCGAGCCGGAGGGCTGGCGGACCGGGCCCGCGTGGCAGGAGATGAACGGGGGCGCGAAGAAGCGCCGCCGCCTCGCGCTGGTGCTCGGGACGCTGGCCACCGTCGCGCTCGCCGTTGTCGCCATACGGCCGGAACTGGCCACCGACCGGCTGCACGGCGACGCGGACAAGAACGCCGCGCCGCTCTCCGCCGAGACGGTCCGGCCCACCGCCGCGCCGCCCGAGGAGCTGTTCCCGGATCTGCCGACCCTCAAGGAGCCGTTCCGAGGCTCGCCCGCGGCCCGCTGGGCGGACGGGGCCGCCGGTATCCAGGTGCCCGAGGCCAAGGCCGTCGGCGGGATGAGCAAGGACCAGGTCGCCCACGCGCTGCGCAGCACCAAGGAGCTGCTGGTCGCCTCGAACCTCGATCCGGCCACCCTCCGCGGTGACCGCCCGGCTGCCGCGCTGGCGCTGCTCGACCCTCGCCAGAAGGACGTCCACGGCCTGCTCGAGCGGGCGCTGCGCGAGCCCGGCAAGGACCAGGACCCGCTGTCGATGTTCAGCCGCTTCGACCCGGCCGAGGTGCGTCTGGTGGGTGACGTGGTCAAGACGCGGGGGCGGATGACCTTCGGCAAGGGGGAGCGCAGCGGCGAGGTGCAGGTGCACGCCGACTACACCTTCGTCTATCCGGTGGTGAAGGCGAAGCCCGGAGCGGACGAGGTGACGCGGACCGTCGTCCGCCGCCAGATGACGTTCGCCCTGTACGACCCAGCCAAGGTGGTGACCACCCGCGGCAGGCTGCACGTACTCCGGTGGGAGATGACCAGCGGAAACTCCGACTGCGCCAAGGACGGCGACGGCTTCCTGCGGCCGCGGTTCGCGGAGGATCTTGCGGGTGGTGCGGCGCCCGGGGCGTCGGGCCCGGCCGTGGACCCGTACGACCGCAGCCAGGACCTCGCCGACCTCCCGCAGGAATGCGGCACGGTCACCCGAACCTAGATTCGTAAGTCCTGTCCAGCGGTGCCCGCCGAGCCGCGGGGCGGCCGTCTGCGTGCCTGAGGCGGGACCTGAGCAGAACCTGTCAAGCCGCGGGGCTTCGCGCGCCGCGGTTTGACAGCCAACCCCGTCGGGGTAATGTCTTCCGCTCGATTGGCGGCCCGAGCGCCCCGTATGGCAGACTATCGGGGTTGCTCGGTTGAGTGCCGATGCTGCGCGCCTCCCGCCGGGAGGACCGGAAGCGAGTCCCACAGTACTCGTCGTCCCAACTGCCTCACGGCAGCGCTGGGGCGGACGTACGGGAATCTTCCGGGAAGTGTCAGCGGGGCCCCGGCCAGGCACCCGGTGGGTCTTCGCCCCCGTCCAGCGGTCTCTTCTGCGGATCGCAATCCCCTCCAGCAGGGAATCCGTCACCGGATATCTGCGTAGCGGGAGTGCGACACGCCCGACCGCGTGGGTCGGAGGAGAGGGCTGGTAACACCGGGTTCCAGAGCGTTACGAGACAGACAGGACTACGAAGTAGCCATGGCGGGACAGAAGATCCGCATCCGGCTCAAGGCCTACGACCACGAGGTCATCGACTCCTCGGCGAAGAAGATCGTCGAGACGGTGACCCGCACTGGTGCGTCGGTCGCGGGCCCGGTGCCGCTGCCCACTGAGAAGAACGTGTACTGCGTCATCAAGTCGCCGCACAAGTACAAGGACTCGCGCGAGCACTTCGAGATGCGCACGCACAAGCGCCTCATCGACATCCTCGACCCCACGCCGAAGACGGTTGACTCGCTGATGCGTCTCGACCTGCCGGCCGGCGTCGACATCGAGATCAAGCTCTGAGGTGACGCGCAAGATGGCTAAGCAGATCAAGGGCATCCTGGGCGAGAAGCTCGGCATGACTCAGGTCTGGGACGAGAACAACCGTGTCGTCCCGGTCACCGTCGTCAAGGCCGGCCCCAACGTCGTCACCCAGGTCCGCACGAACGACACCGACGGCTACGAGTCGGTCCAGATCGCCTTCGGCGAGATCGACCCGCGCAAGGTGAACAAGCCCCTCAAGGGCCACTTCGCCAAGGCCGACGTCACCCCCCGTCGTCACCTCGTCGAGATCCGTACCGCCGACGCCGGCGAGTACACCCTCGGCCAGGAGATCACCGCCGAGGTCTTCGAGGCGGGCGTGAAGGTCGACGTCACCGGCAAGAGCAAGGGCAAGGGCTTCGCCGGTGTCATGAAGCGTCACAACTTCAAGGGCCTCGGCGCCGGTCACGGCACCCAGCGCAAGCACCGCTCTCCCGGCTCCATCGGTGGCTGCGCCACCCCGGGCCGTGTGTTCAAGGGCCTCCGCATGGCGGGCCGTATGGGCAACGAGCGGGTCACCACCCAGAACCTGACCGTCCACGCCGTTGACGCGGAGAAGGGTCTGCTGCTCATCAAGGGCGCGGTTCCTGGTCCGAACGGCGGCCTCGTCCTGGTCCGTACCGCGGCCAAGGGGGCCTGAGGTAACCGATGAGCACCATTGACATCCTTTCGCCCGCTGGCGACAAGGCCGGTAGCGTCGAGCTCCCCGCGGAGATCTTCGACGCCAAGGTCAGCGTTCCGCTGATCCACCAGGTCGTCGTCGCGCAGCTGGCCGCTGCCCGTCAGGGCACGCACAAGACCAAGTCCCGCGGCGAAGTCCGTGGTGGTGGCAAGAAGCCTTACCGCCAGAAGGGCACCGGCCGCGCCCGTCAGGGTTCGACCCGTGCGCCGCAGTTCGCCGGCGGTGGCGTCGTCCACGGCCCCGTGCCGCGTGACTACTCGCAGCGGACCCCGAAGAAGATGAAGGCCGCCGCCCTGCGCGGTGCCCTCACCGACCGGGCCCGTCACTCCCGTATCCACGTCGTCTCCGGCGTGGTCGAGGGTGCCGCCTCCACCAAGGCCGCCAAGACGCTGTTCGGCAAGATCTCGGAGCGCAAGAACCTGCTCCTGGTCGTCGACCGCAGCGACGAGGCCGCGTGGCTGTCCGCCCGCAACCTGCCCCAGGTGCACATCCTGGAGCCGGGCCAGCTGAACACGTACGACGTGCTCGTCTCCGACGACGTGGTCTTCACCCAGGCCGCTTTCGAGTCCTTCGTGTCTGGCCCCAAGGCCGCTGAGACCGAAGGGAGCGAGGCCTGATGTCCGAGGCCACGATCACCAGCAAGAGCTTCACGGACCCGCGCGACCTGCTGATCAAGCCGGTCGTCTCCGAGAAGAGTTACGCGCTGCTGGACGAGAACAAGTACACGTTCGTCGTCGACCCGCGTGCGAACAAGACCCAGATCAAGCAGGCCGTCGAGGCGGTCTTCAAGGTCAAGGTCACCGGGGTCAACACGATCAACCGCCAGGGCAAGCGCAAGCGCACCCGCACCGGTTTCGGTAAGCGCGCCAACACCAAGCGCGCCATCGTGACCCTTGCCGAGGGCGACCGTATCGACATCTTCGGCCAGGCCTCCTAACGGAGAGCCCTGGTCCGAATATCGGACGAGGACTGAGAAATGGGTATCCGCAAGTACAAGCCGACGACTCCGGGCCGTCGTGGCTCCAGCGTCGCCGACTTTGTCGAGATCACGCGGTCCACGCCGGAGAAGTCGCTGGTCCGTCCCCTGCACAGCAAGGGCGGCCGTAACAACGCCGGTCGTGTGACCGTTCGCCACCAGGGCGGTGGCCACAAGCGCGCCTACCGAGTGATCGACTTCCGTCGTCACGACAAGGACGGCGTGCCGGCCAAGGTCGCGCACATCGAGTACGACCCCAACCGCACCGCGCGCATCGCTCTTCTGCACTACGCGGACGGCGAGAAGCGCTACATCATCGCGCCGCGTGGCCTGAACCAGGGCGACCGTGTCGAGAACGGCCCGGCCGCCGACATCAAGCCCGGCAACAACCTGGCGCTGCGCAACATCCCGGTCGGTACGACCATCCACGCCATCGAGCTGCGGCCCGGCGGCGGCGCGAAGTTCGCCCGCTCCGCGGGTGCCTCCGTGCAGCTGCTGGCGAAGGAGGGCTCCATGGCCCACCTTCGTATGCCGTCCGGCGAGATCCGCCTGGTCGACGTCCGCTGCCGCGCCACCATCGGCGAGGTCGGCAACGCCGAGCAGTCGAACATCAACTGGGGCAAGGCCGGCCGTATGCGCTGGAAGGGCGTCCGCCCGACCGTCCGCGGTGTCGCCATGAACCCGGTCGACCACCCGCACGGTGGTGGTGAGGGCAAGACCTCCGGTGGTCGCCACCCGGTCTCCCCGTGGGGTCAGAAGGAGGGTCGTACTCGTTCTCCCAAGAAGGCGAGCAACAAGTACATCGTCCGCCGCCGCAAGACGAACAAGAAGCGCTAGGAGCGGGTTTAGATGCCGCGCAGTCTCAAGAAGGGGCCCTTCGTCGACGACCACCTCATCAAGAAGGTGGACGTGCAGAACGAGGCAGGCACCAAGAACGTCATCAAGACCTGGTCCCGTCGCTCGATGATCGTCCCGGCCATGCTGGGCCACACGATCGCGGTGCACAACGGCAAGACCCACGTCCCGGTGTTCGTCACCGAGTCGATGGTCGGCCACAAGCTCGGCGAGTTCTCGCCGACTCGCACCTTCCGCGGCCACGTCAAGGACGACCGGAAGTCGAAGCGCCGCTAATCGCGGGGTGGAACGACTATGACTTACACCGAAGGGACAACCATGGAAGCCAGGGCCCAGGCGCGGTACATCCGCGTCACGCCCATGAAGGCCCGCCGCGTGGTGGACCTCATCCGTGGCATGGATGCCACGGAGGCTCAGGCGGTCCTGCGTTTCGCCCCGCAGGCCGCGAGCGTGCCGGTCGGCAAGGTGCTGGACAGCGCCATCGCCAACGCCGCGCACAACTACGACCACACGGACGCCTCTTCGCTGTTCATCAGCGAGGCGTACGTGGACGAGGGCCCGACCCTGAAGCGGTTCCGTCCGCGTGCTCAGGGCCGTGCCTACCGGATCCGTAAGCGGACCAGCCACATCACCGTGGTCGTCAGCAGCAAGGAAGGAACCCGGTAATGGGCCAGAAGGTAAACCCGCACGGGTTCCGGCTCGGCATCACCACGGACTTCAAGTCCCGGTGGTACGCCGACAAGCTGTACAAGGACTACGTCAAGGAAGACGTCGCCATTCGTCGCATGATGACGAAGGGCATGGAGCGGGCCGGTATCTCGAAGGTTGAGATCGAGCGCACCCGCGACCGCGTCCGCGTTGACATCCACACCGCCCGCCCGGGCATCGTCATCGGTCGCCGTGGCGCCGAGGCCGACCGCATCCGTGGCGAGCTGGAGAAGCTGACCGGCAAGCAGGTCCAGCTGAACATCCTCGAGGTCAAGAACCCCGAGGTGGACGCTCAGCTGGTGGCCCAGGCCGTCGCCGAGCAGCTCTCCTCCCGCGTCTCCTTCCGTCGTGCCATGCGTAAGAGCATGCAGAGCTCGATGAAGGCCGGCGCCAAGGGCATCAAGATCCAGTGCGGTGGCCGCCTCGGCGGCGCCGAGATGTCCCGCTCGGAGTTCTACCGCGAGGGCCGTGTGCCCCTGCACACGCTCCGCGCGAACGTCGACTACGGCTTCTTCGAGGCCAAGACGACCTTCGGCCGCATCGGTGTGAAGGTCTGGATCTACAAGGGCGACGTCAAGAACATCGCCGAGGTCCGCGCCGAGAACGCCGCTGCCCGCGCCGGCAACCGCCCGGCCCGTGGCGGCGCTGACCGCCCGGCCGGCCGTGGTGGCCGCGGTGGCGAGCGTGGCGGTCGCGGTCGCAAGCCGCAGCAGCAGTCCGCGCCGGCTGCCGAGGCCCCCAAGGCCGACGCTCCCGCCGCCGCTCCGGCTGCTGAGAGCACCGGAACGGAGGCCTGACCGAAATGCTGATCCCCCGCAGGGTCAAGCACCGCAAGCAGCACCACCCCAAGCGCCGCGGTATGGCCAAGGGTGGTACGACGGTTGCGTTCGGCGAGTACGGCATTCAGGCCATGACTCCGGCGTACGTGACCAACCGCCAGATCGAGGCGGCTCGTATCGCGATGACCCGCCACATCAAGCGTGGCGGCAAGGTCTGGATCAACATCTACCCGGACCGCCCGCTGACGAAGAAGCCTGCCGAGACCCGCATGGGTTCCGGTAAGGGTTCCCCGGAGTGGTGGGTCGCGAACGTGCACCCGGGCCGGGTCATGTTCGAGCTGTCCTACCCGAACGAGAAGATTGCACGTGAGGCTCTGACTCGCGCGGCTCACAAGCTGCCGATGAAGTGCCGGATCGTCAAGCGCGAGGCAGGTGAAGCGTGATGTCGGCCGGTACCAAGGCGTCCGAGCTGCGCGAGCTGGGCAACGAGGAGCTTGTTGCCAAGCTCCGCGAGGCCAAGGAAGAGCTGTTCAACCTCCGCTTCCAGGCGGCGACCGGTCAGCTCGAGAACCACGGCCGGCTGAAGGCCGTCCGCAAGGACATCGCGCGGATCTACACCCTGATGCGTGAGCGCGAGCTGGGCATCGAGACGGTGGAGAGCGCCTGATGAGCGAGAGCAACGTGACTGAGAACAAGACCGAGCGCGGTTTCCGCAAGACCCGCGAGGGTCTGGTCGTCAGCGACAAGATGGACAAGACCGTCGTCGTCGCCGTCGAGGACCGCGTCAAGCACGCGCTGTACGGCAAGGTCATCCGCCGTACGAACAAGCTCAAGGCGCACGACGAGCAGAACGCTGCCGGCGTCGGCGACCGCGTCCTCATCATGGAGACGCGTCCGCTGTCGGCGACGAAGCGCTGGCGCATCGTCGAGATCCTCGAGAAGGCCAAGTAATTCTTGAAGGGGTAACCCTTCGAGTCAGTTCCGCCAGGCTCGGCCGGGGCTTCCATGCGAAGCCCCGGCCGGGAACCGGCAGACAAACAGGAGATAGACGTGATCCAGCAGGAGTCGCGGCTTCGCGTCGCCGACAACACTGGTGCCAAGGAGATCCTTTGCATCCGTGTTCTCGGTGGCTCGGGCCGCCGCTACGCGGGCATCGGTGACGTCATCGTCGCCACCGTCAAGGACGCGATCCCCGGTGGCAACGTGAAGAAGGGTGACGTCGTCAAGGCGGTCATCGTTCGCACCGTCAAGGAGCGCCGCCGCCAGGACGGCTCGTACATCCGCTTCGACGAGAACGCCGCCGTCATTCTGAAGAACGACGGCGACCCTCGCGGCACCCGTATCTTCGGCCCGGTGGGCCGTGAGCTGCGCGAGAAGAAGTTCATGAAGATCATCTCGCTCGCGCCGGAGGTGCTGTAAGCATGAAGATCAAGAAGGGCGACCTGGTCCAGGTCATCACCGGTAAGGACAAGGGCAAGCAGGGCAAGGTCATCGCGGCCTTCCCCCGCGAGGACCGTGTCCTGGTCGAGGGTGTCAACCGGGTCAAGAAGCACACGAAGGCCAACCAGCCGGGCCGTGCGTCGCAGGCCGGCGGCATCGTCACCACCGAGGCCCCCATTCACGTGAGCAACGTTCAGCTCGTCGTGGAGAAGGACGGCAACAAGGTCGTGACCCGCGTCGGTTACCGCTTCGACGACGAGGGCAACAAGATCCGCGTTGCCAAGCGGACGGGTGAGGACATCTGATGGCTACCACCACCATTCCGCGTCTCAAGACGAAGTACCGCGAGGAGATCGCGGGCAAGCTGCGTGAGGAGTTCTCCTACGAGAACGTCATGCAGGTTCCCGGCCTCGTGAAGATCGTGGTCAACATGGGTGTGGGCGACGCCGCCCGCGACTCCAAGCTGATCGAGGGCGCCATCAAGGACCTCACCACGATCACCGGTCAGAAGCCGGCCGTCACCAAGGCCCGCAAGTCCATCGCGCAGTTCAAGCTGCGTGAGGGCCAGCCGATCGGTGCCCACGTCACGCTTCGTGGCGACCGCATGTGGGAGTTCCTGGACCGCACCCTGTCGCTCGCGCTCCCGCGCATCCGCGACTTCCGTGGCCTGTCCCCCAAGCAGTTCGACGGCCGTGGCAACTACACCTTCGGTCTCACGGAGCAGGTCATGTTCCACGAGATCGACCAGGACAAGATCGACCGCGTCCGGGGTATGGACATCACCGTGGTGACCACGGCGACCAACGACGCTGAGGGCCGTGCCCTTCTCCGTCACCTCGGCTTCCCGTTCAAGGAGGCGTAAGCGAGATGGCGAAGAAGGCTCTGATTGCCAAGGCTGCTCGTAAGCCCAAGTTCGGTGTGCGTGCGTACACCCGCTGCCAGCGCTGCGGCCGTCCGCACTCCGTGTACCGCAAGTTCGGCCTGTGCCGCGTGTGCCTTCGTGAGATGGCTCACCGTGGCGAGCTGCCGGGCGTGACCAAGAGCTCCTGGTAATTCCGGGTTTCCCGGAATTACCGGAGGCTCTCGGTAAGCAACGGGACGGCGGGGCCCTCCCTTACATGCCGTAGGCTTGTGGGGTTGGGCGCCCGCCGCCCTGATCGACTTACTACGCCGTAGGTCCCCGCGCCGCACCCGTCCCGCCCATGTGTGGGGAGAGGGATGGCGCATACAGGAAACCCCGGCGAGAGAGGCCGAAGGCCAATTCATGACCATGACTGATCCGATCGCGGACATGCTGACTCGTCTGCGTAACGCGAACTCGGCGTACCACGACTCCGTGACGATGCCGCACAGCAAGATCAAGTCGCACATCGCGGAGATCCTCCAGCAGGAGGGCTTCATCACGGGCTGGAAGGTCGAGGACGCCGAGGTCGGCAAGAACCTCGTCCTCGAGCTGAAGTTCGGCCCGAACCGTGAGCGCTCCATCGCGGGCATCAAGCGGATCTCCAAGCCCGGTCTCCGGGTGTACGCGAAGTCCACCAACCTGCCGAAGGTGCTCGGCGGCCTGGGCGTGGCGATCATCTCCACGTCGCACGGTCTCCTCACCGACAAGCAGGCCAGCAAGAAGGGTGTGGGCGGGGAAGTCCTCGCCTACGTCTGGTAGTCGGGAACGGAGGAGAAGAAACATGTCGCGTATCGGCAAGCTCCCCATCTCGGTTCCCGCCGGCGTGGATGTCACCATCGATGGCCGTACGGTCCAGGTGAAGGGTCCCAAGGGCACCCTCAGCCACACCGTTGCCGCGCCGATCGAGATCGCGAAGGGTGAGGACGGCGTTCTCAACGTCACCCGCCCGAACGACGAGCGTCAGAACAAGGCCCTGCACGGCCTGTCCCGCACGCTGGTGGCCAACATGATCACCGGTGTGACCCAGGGGTACGTCAAGGCGCTCGAGATCAGCGGTGTCGGTTACCGCGTTGCCGCGAAGGGCTCCAACCTGGAGTTCCAGCTCGGCTACAGCCACCCGATCCTGGTGGAGGCCCCCGAGGGCATCTCCTTCAAGGTCGAGTCGCCGACCAAGTTCTCGGTCGAGGGCATCGACAAGCAGAAGGTCGGCGAGGTCGCCGCGAACATCCGCAAGCTGCGCAAGCCCGACCCGTACAAGGCCAAGGGCGTGAAGTACGCGGGCGAGGTCATCCGCCGCAAGGTCGGAAAGGCTGGTAAGTAAGCCATGGCATACGGCGTGAAGATTGCCAAGGGCAAGGCCTACAAGGGCGCTTCCCTGAAGCGTCGCCACATCCGCATCCGCAAGAAGATCTCGGGTACCCCGGCGCGTCCGCGTCTGGTCGTCACCCGGTCCAACCGCGGCATCACGGCTCAGGTCATCGACGACCTCGCGGGTCACACCCTCGCGTCGGCGTCCACCCTGGACTCGTCCATCCGCGGCGGCGAAGGCGACAAGTCGGCGAAGGCGAAGCAGGTCGGCCAGCTCGTGGCCGAGCGTGCCAAGGCCGCCGGCGTCGAGGCTGTCGTGTTCGACCGTGGCGGCAACCAGTACGCCGGGCGCATCGCCGCCCTGGCGGACGCCGCCCGCGAAGCCGGCCTGAAGTTCTGAGCCGGTTCCGTAGCTCAGCGGAAAACGAAGAGAGGTAATTCCAATGGCTGGACCCCAGCGCCGCGGAAGCGGTGCCGGTGGCGGCGAGCGGCGGGACCGGAAGGGCCGTGACGGCGGCGCAGCTGCCGCCGAGAAGACCGCTTACGTTGAGCGCGTTGTCGCGATCAACCGTGTCGCCAAGGTTGTGAAGGGTGGTCGTCGCTTCAGCTTCACCGCGCTGGTCGTGGTGGGCGACGGTGACGGCACCGTGGGTGTCGGTTACGGCAAGGCCAAGGAGGTGCCGGCCGCCATCGCCAAGGGTGTTGAGGAGGCCAAGAAGCACTTCTTCAAGGTCCCCCGTATCCAGGGCACCATCCCGCACCCGATCACGGGCGAGAAGGCCGCGGGCGTCGTCCTGCTCAAGCCTGCTTCCCCCGGTACCGGTGTTATCGCCGGTGGCCCGGTGCGTGCCGTGCTGGAGTGCGCCGGCGTTCACGACATCCTGTCGAAGTCGCTCGGCTCGTCCAACGCGATCAACATCGTGCACGCGACCGTGGAGGCCCTGAAGGGCCTGCAGCGTCCCGAGGAGATCGCGGCTCGCCGTGGTCTGCCGCTCGAGGACGTCGCCCCCGCGGCCCTGCTTCGTGCGCGTGCGGGAGCGGGTGCGTAATGGCCCGCCTCAAGATCACGCAGACGAAGTCGTACATCGGAAGCAAGCAGAACCACCGCGACACCCTGCGTTCGCTTGGCCTGAAGAGGGTCAACGACGTGGTCGTCAAGGAGGACCGCCCCGAGTTCCGCGGAATGGTGCACACCGTCCGCCACCTCGTGACGGTTGAGGAGGTCGACTGATCATGGCGGAGAACAACCCGCTCAAGATCCACAACCTCCGTCCCGCCCCGGGCGCCAAGACCGCCAAGACCCGTGTGGGTCGTGGTGAGGCGTCGAAGGGTAAGACGGCCGGTCGTGGTACCAAGGGCACGAAGGCCCGCTACCAGGTTCCGGAGCGCTTCGAGGGTGGGCAGATGCCCCTCCACATGCGTCTCCCGAAGCTGAAGGGCTTCAAGAACCCGTTCCGCACCGAGTACCAGGTCGTGAACCTGGACAAGCTGGCCGCGCTCTACCCGCAGGGTGGCGAGGTCACGGTGGCCGATCTGGTCGCCAAGGGCGCGGTGCGCAAGAACAGCCTCGTCAAGGTCCTGGGCCAGGGCGAGATCTCCGTGGCGCTGCAGGTTTCGGTTGACGCCGTTTCCGGCTCCGCCAAGGAGAAGATCGCCGCCGCAGGCGGCACCGTCACCGAGCTCGTCTGAGACGAGCCGATGGCTTGAACATCAACCGGGGATGCCTCGCAATCGAGGCATCCCCGGTTGGTCGTTCCAAGCGGGGCACACTCGCCGGTAAGGTGGCGTGCGTTGTTGCTGTTATCCCCTTGGGGGGCGACCCCCTGGCCGTGAGGTCCGCCCGCAGGGCACTCCGAGCGGCTCTTGACCCATACGTATTCGTCGAACCTCAAGACCGTCACCTCTGACGCTTTGCGCGGGGGTCGCAGGAGGCACCGTGCTCACCGCGTTCGCCCGGGCGTTCAAGACGCCCGACCTGCGCAAGAAGCTGCTCTTCACGCTCGGCATCATCGTGCTGTACCGGATCGGCGCACACATCCCCGTCCCCGGTGTCAGCTACGAGAGTGTCCAGATCTGTGTGGACCAGGCCTCGAAGAACAACAACAGCTTGTTCGGCCTCGTCAACATGTTCAGCGGCGGAGCGCTGCTGCAGATCACCATCTTCGCGCTCGGCATCATGCCGTACATCACGGCGAGCATCATCCTGCAGCTGCTGACCGTGGTCATCCCGCGCCTGGAAGCCCTCAAGAAGGAGGGCCAGTCCGGCACGGCGAAGATCACGCAGTACACGCGCTACCTCACGGTCGCCCTGGCCGTGCTCCAGGGCACCGGTCTGGTGGCCACCGCCCGCAGCGGTGCGCTGTTCTCCGGCTGTTCGGCCGCCCGTGACATCGTCCCCGATCAGTCGATCTTCGTGACCGCCACCATGGTGATCACGATGACCGCCGGTACGGCCATGGTGATGTGGCTCGGTGAGCTGATCACCGACCGCGGTATCGGCAACGGCATGTCGATCCTCATGTTCATCTCGATCGCGGCCGGCTTCCCCGGCGCGCTGTGGGCCATCAAGGAGAGCGGCAAGCTCGCCAAGGGCTGGATCGAGTTCGGCACGGTCATCCTGATCGGCTTCGTGATGGTCGCCCTCGTCGTCTTCGTCGAGCAGGCCCAGCGCCGTATTCCGGTGCAGTACGCGAAGCGCATGATCGGCCGCAGGTCCTACGGCGGTACGTCCACATACATCCCGCTCAAGGTGAACCAGGCGGGTGTGATTCCCGTCATCTTCGCGTCGTCGCTGCTCTACATTCCCGCCTTGATCGCGCAGTTCTCGAACTCCAACGCGGGCTGGAAAACGTGGATCGAAACCCATCTGGTCAAGGGTGACCACCCGTACTACATCGCTCTGTACTTCCTTCTGATCGTGTTCTTCGCCTTCTTCTACGTGGCGATCTCGTTCAACCCCGAGGAAGTCGCGGACAACATGAAGAAGTATGGTGGCTTCATCCCGGGTATCCGGGCTGGTCGACCTACTGCTGAGTATCTGAGCTATGTGCTCAACCGGATCACTTGGCCGGGCTCGCTGTATCTGGGTCTGATCGCTCTTGTGCCGACGATGGCGTTGGCGGGCTTCGGTGGTGCGAACCAGAACTTCCCGTTCGGTGGCACCAGCATCCTCATCATCGTGGGTGTCGGTCTCGAGACCGTGAAGCAGATCGAGAGCCAGCTCCAGCAGCGCAATTACGAAGGGTTCCTCCGCTGATGCGAATCGTCCTCGTCGGACCGCCCGGTGCCGGCAAGGGAACGCAGGCCGCGTTCCTTGCCAAGAACCTGTCGATCCCGCACATCTCCACGGGCGACCTCTTCCGGGCCAACATCAGCCAGGGTACGGAGCTCGGCAAGCAGGCCAAGGCGTACATGGACGCCGGCAACCTGGTGCCCGACGAGGTCACCATCGGGATGGCCAGGGACCGCATGGCCCAGCCGGACGCCGAGAACGGCTTCCTGCTCGACGGCTTCCCGCGCAACGTCTCCCAGGCCGAGGCGCTCGACGCCGCGCTCGCGGTCGACGGCGTGAAGCTGGACGCGGTGCTGGACCTGGAGGTCCCCGAGGACGAGGTCGTGAAGCGGATCGCGGGTCGCCGGATCTGCCGCAACGACAGCGCACACGTCTTCCACGTCACGTACAGCCCGGCGAAGACCGAGGGCGTCTGTGACGTCTGCGGCGGCGAGCTGTACCAGCGCGACGACGACACCGAGGAGACCGTGCGCAAGCGGCTCGAGGTCTACCACACGCAGACCGAGCCGATCATCGACCACTACCGGGCCCAGGGCCTCGTGGTCACCATCTCCGCGCTCGGCAAGGTCACCGAAGTGACCGAGCGGGCGATGGAGGCGCTGCAGAAGGACCGGGCCGCGCAGGCCTGAGCCACGCTGTACCTCTGAAGCTCTATGCGATACGGCCGCGGTGTCCCAGAGACGCCGCGGCCGTATCGTTGATTACCGACGCATACCGACGAAACACTCTCCGAACCCGAAAGGCGCCGGCCCTCATGGTGCAGATCAAGACCCCCGAGCAGATCGCGAAGATGCGCGAGGCGGGGCTGGTCGTCGCCGCCATCCATGCGGCAACCCGTGAGGCCGCGGTTCCCGGCGCCACCACGAAGGATCTGGACGAGGTCGCCCGCAAGGTGATCGCCGACCACGGCGCCAAGTCGAACTTCCTGGGGTACGGCGGCTTCCCCGCCACCATCTGCACCTCGGTGAACGAGGTCGTGGTCCACGGCATCCCGGACGAGAAGACGGTCCTCAAGGACGGCGACATCATCTCCATCGACGCCGGCGCGATCGTCGACGGCTGGCACGGCGACGCCGCGTACACCGCCTTCGTGGGTGACGGTCACGCCCCGGAGCTGATCGAGCTCTCCCGGGTGACCGAGGAGTCCATGTGGGCCGGAATCGCCGCGATGAAGAACGGCAACCGGCTCGTCGACATCTCCCGGGCGATCGAGACGTACATCCGCCGCCAGCCGAAGCCGGGCGGCGGTAAGTACGGGATCATCGAGGAGTACGGGGGCCACGGCATCGGCACCGAGATGCACATGGACCCGCACCTGCTGAACTACGTCTCGCGCAAGCGCGGCAAGGGCCCGAAGCTGGTCCCCGGCATCTGCCTGGCCATCGAGCCGATGGTGTCGCTCGGCACCCCGCACACCGAGGTCCTCTCGGACGACTGGACGGTCATCACCATCGACGGCACCTGGTCCTCGCACTGGGAGCACTCGGTGGCGCTGACGGAGGAGGGCCCGCTGGTGCTCACCGCCGTGGACGGCGGAAGGGCGAAGCTGGCGGAGCTGGGCGTCACGGCGGCCCCGGACCCTTCCGCCAGGCCCTGAGGGCCGGGGGAGACCCCTGTCGCTTAATGATCTCCACGTTGGGCAAACTCCTCTGATTCGTCTTTTCCAGGGGCCTGACGTAGACTGACTCGTCGGCTCTCGTGTACCCGTATGTCCGCATGCGGCGAC
Organism: Streptomyces sp. NPDC054841; assembly: GCF_053611045.1. Taxonomy (NCBI): domain Bacteria; kingdom Bacillati; phylum Actinomycetota; class Actinomycetes; order Kitasatosporales; family Streptomycetaceae; genus Streptomyces; species Streptomyces sp. NPDC054841. The sequence continues at coordinate 26,785 of NZ_JBSGZO010000008.1, forward strand.
GAGAGTCGATCAAGGTAGCCGATTCGAAGGGCGAAGCGTGGCCAAGAAGCAAGGTGCCATCGAAATTGAGGGCACCGTGATCGAGTCCCTGCCGAACGCCATGTTCAAGGTGGAGCTCCAGAACGGTCACAAGGTCCTCGCGCACATCTCCGGCAAGATGCGGATGCACTACATCCGTATCCTTCCGGACGACCGGGTCGTCGTGGAGCTGTCTCCGTACGACCTGACGCGTGGCCGGATCGTCTACCGGTACAAGTAGATCTTGCCCTCACCCCCTCCCGTGGGGTGCTGGCACTGACCCGGAGAACCTCACATCCCATGAAGGTCAAGCCGAGCGTCAAGAAGATCTGCGACAAGTGCAAGGTGATCCGCCGTCACGGCCGGGTCATGGTCATCTGCGACAACCTGCGCCACAAGCAGCGCCAGGGCTGACGCACGCCAACCTGCACTTCGCAGTACTTCGCGCGACGCAAGCAATACGTACATAAGCAGTGCCCGTCCAAGCCGCACGGTTCTTGAACCACGCGGCTGACGACACCTCCGGCGGGGGCCGGGGACCCGGACGTACCACTTCTCCGGCAAGGAGAGGTCGGCGGTCGGGAGCGGTACTGCGGAAGACCCCCGAACACCACAGGAGCCATTGAATGGCACGCGTTTCCGGTGTTGACATCCCGCGCGACAAGCGTGTGGAGGTCGCACTCACCTACGTCTTCGGTATCGGCCGCACCCAGTCGAAGGCGACTCTCGCCGCGACCGGTGTGAACCCGAACACCCGCGTTCGTGACCTGGCCGAAGAGGACCTGGTCAAGATCCGCGAGTACGTGGACGCCAACCTCAAGACCGAGGGTGACCTCCGTCGCGAGATCCAGGCCGACATCCGGCGCAAGGTCGAGATCGGCTGCTACCAGGGTCTGCGCCACCGCCGTGGCCTGCCCGTCCACGGTCAGCGCACCAGCACGAACGCTCGTACCCGCAAGGGCCCGCGTCGCGCCATCGCCGGTAAGAAGAAGCCGGGCAAGAAGTAGTCCACAGCGGACGCTCATCAGCGGTCTTCGCTGTAGGACCGACCACCTCCTCTCCATCTGGAGTTAAGACATGCCCCCCAAGGGACGTCAGGGCGCTGCCAAGAAGGTGCGCCGCAAGGAAAAGAAGAACGTCGCTCACGGCCACGCGCACATCAAGAGCACGTTCAACAACACCATCGTTTCGATCACCGACCCGACCGGCAACGTGATCTCCTGGGCCTCCGCCGGCCACGTCGGCTTCAAGGGCTCGCGCAAGTCCACCCCCTTCGCCGCGCAGATGGCCGCCGAGTCGGCCGCCCGCCGCGCGCAGGAGCACGGCATGCGCAAGGTCGACGTCTTCGTCAAGGGTCCCGGCTCCGGCCGTGAGACCGCGATCCGCTCCCTCCAGGCCACGGGCCTCGAGGTCGGCTCGATCCAGGACGTCACCCCCACGCCGCACAACGGCTGCCGTCCCCCCAAGCGCCGCCGCGTCTGACGCGTCGCGCTGACGGTACGGCTGCTCGTGGTGCGGCCCCCGGCTGGGGGTGTGGGGGTTACCCCCACGAAATCGCAGCACGGCTGCCGTCCCCTCCCAAGCGCCGCCACGTCTGACGTGTAGCGCTTGACCTGAGTGTTCGGGCGGTACGGCCCCCTTTCGGGCCGTACCGCCCGTACCCTTGCAGTACGCAGTACTCCGTCGGGCGTCAAATAGTGGGCGTCCACGACTGAAGGAAAAACACCATGCTGATCGCTCAGCGTCCTTCGCTGACCGAAGAGGTTGTTGACGAGTACCGCTCGCGGTTCGTCATCGAGCCGCTGGAGCCCGGCTTCGGCTACACGCTCGGCAACTCTCTGCGCCGTACGCTCCTCTCCTCGATCCCGGGTGCGGCGGTCACGTCGATCCGCGTCGACGGTGTCCTGCACGAGTTCACCACCGTGCCGGGCGTCAAAGAGGACGTCACCGACATGATCCTCAACATCAAGCAGCTGGTCGTCTCCTCGGAGCACGACGAGCCGGTCGTGATGTACCTGCGCAAGCAGGGTCCGGGTCTGGTCACCGCCGCCGACATCGCCCCGCCGGCCGGTGTCGAGGTCCACAACCCCGACCTGGTCCTGGCCACGCTCAACGGCAAGGGCAAGCTGGAGATGGAGCTGACCGTCGAGCGCGGTCGCGGCTACGTCTCCGCCGTGCAGAACAAGCAGGTGGGCCAGGAGATCGGCCGGATCCCGGTCGACTCCATCTACTCGCCGGTGCTCAAGGTCACCTACAAGGTCGAGGCGACCCGTGTCGAGCAGCGCACCGACTTCGACAAGCTGATCGTCGACGTCGAGACCAAGCAGGCCATGCGTCCGCGCGACGCCATGGCGTCGGCCGGTAAGACCCTGGTCGAGCTGTTCGGTCTGGCGCGCGAGCTCAACATCGACGCCGAGGGCATCGACATGGGCCCGTCCCCGACGGACGCCGCGCTCGCTGCCGACCTGGCGCTGCCGATCGAGGAGCTGGAGCTCACGGTCCGCTCGTACAACTGCCTCAAGCGCGAGGGCATCCACTCCGTGGGTGAGCTCGTCGCCCGCTCCGAGGCCGACCTGCTCGACATCCGCAACTTCGGTGCGAAGTCGATCGACGAGGTCAAGGCGAAGCTGGCCGGCATGGGCCTGGCCCTCAAGGACAGCCCGCCCGGATTCGACCCGACCGCCGCCGCCGACGCCTTCGGCGCCGACGACGACGCGGACGCGGGTTTCGTGGAGACCGAGCAGTACTGATCCGAGTCGCGGCTCGCGTCTTCGGCCGGGGGTCCGGGGGTTGTCCCCCGGATCAACGCAGCGTCGAGACCGAGCAGCACTGAGAGATTTGCGGGGGGCTCGCGCCCCCGCACCTGCCCCCTCGCGACCGCCTGGGGGAACTGACATCGGTACCTGATACGGCCGGTGCAGATCACAAGGAGAAACACCATGCCGAAGCCCGCCAAGGGTGCCCGTCTGGGCGGCAGCGCCGCGCACGAGAAGCTGCTTCTCGCGAACCTCGCGAAGTCGCTGTTCGAGCACGGCCGCATCACCACGACCGAGGCCAAGGCCCGCCGCCTGCGTCCGGTCGCCGAGCGTCTGATCACGAAGGCGAAGAAGGGCGACATCCACAACCGTCGCCTGGTGCTGCAGACGATCACGGACAAGGGCATCGTCCACACGCTCTTCACCGAGATCGCTCCGCGCTACGCCGAGCGTCCGGGTGGTTACACCCGGATCACGAAGATCGGCAACCGTCGTGGTGACAACGCCCCGATGGCCGTGATCGAGCTCGTCGAGGGCGAGATCGCGAAGAAGGCCACGGTCGCCGAGGCCGAGGCCGCCACCAAGCGCGCGGTCAAGGAGGCTGACGAGGCCGAGGTCGAGGAGACCAAGGCCGAGGACGCCGCCGAGGCTCCGGCCGAGGAGTCGAAGGACGCCTGAGCGTTCTGAGACGGCTTTACGGCTGACGGACGGGCCCGTTCCCCTTTGTGGGGGCGGGCCCGTTCCTGCTGAAAGGGATTACGAGACGTGAGCGATGACGTGAAGCCCGGCTTCGTACGGGTGCGGCTGGACCTGTCGTACGACGGCAAGGACTTCTCGGGCTGGGCCAGGCAGACCCGCGGGCAGCGGACCGTGCAGGGCGAGATCGAGGACGCGATCCGTACGGTGACACGGTCGTCGGAGACGTACGAGCTGACCGTCGCCGGACGCACCGACGCGGGGGTGCATGCCCGGGGGCAGGTGGCGCATGTCGATCTGCCGCAGGCGGTGTGGGACGACCACAGGGAGAAGCTGCTGCGACGGCTCGCAGGGCGGCTGTCGCACGACGTGAGGGTGTGGAAGGCCGAGGAGGCCCCCGCCGGGTTCAACGCCCGCTTCTCCGCGATCTGGCGGCGCTACGCCTACCGCGTCACCGACCACCCCGGCGGCGTCGACCCGCTGCTGCGCGGTCATGTGCTGTGGCACGACTGGCCGCTCGACGTGGACGCCATGAACGCCGCCGCCGAGAAGCTCCTCGGCGAGCACGACTTCGCGGCGTACTGCAAGAAGCGCGAGGGCGCCACGACCATCCGGACCCTGCAGGGGCTGCGCTGGGAGCGCGGCGCGGACGGGATCCTCACCGCGACCGTGAAGGCCGACGCGTTCTGCCACAACATGGTGCGCTCGCTGGTCGGCGCGATGCTGTTCGTCGGCGACGGGCACCGTCCCGTGGACTGGCCGGGACAGGTGCTGGCCGCGGGCGTCCGTGACTCGGCCGTACACGTCGTACGGCCGCACGGACTCACCCTGGAGGAAGTCGGCTATCCCGCCGACGAGTTGCTGGCCGCGAGGAATCTGGCGGCCCGCAACAAGCGGTCGTTGCCGGGGTCACTGACCGGCGGGAGCGGTGGCTGCTGCTGACGCCTGCATCTCGCCCCGGCGCACGATCTGACGGAACGTGAACTCCGCCAGGTCGTCGCCCGGCTGGAACGCCTTGGTGTCTCCCTTGGTGACGGACTTTCCGTTCAGATAGCCCGTCGCGGTGAAGTAGGCGTAGCGGCCGTAGGAGTTGCCCACGAAGCGGCACACCGGGCCGCCCTTGCAGAAGCCTCCGACGCCCGAGCCGGCCAGCGGGGCGATGTTGCGCGCCGACTGCTTCACGGCGGCCTGTGCCTGAGCCTCCGTCGGGAAGACCGCGACACCGATGGTGACGGCCACGCCGTCCTTCGTGTACGTCGCGCGGATCACCTGGTCGCAGCCGTGGGACCGCAGGGCCGCGCCGAGCGAACCCTGGGTGGCCGAGGCGCAGTTGGTGGTGCGGGCGGTGGAGCCCTTGGCGTAGACCCGGTCGCCCATCGTCAGCTTCTTGCCCGGGTAGAGGGTGTCGGCGCTGAGGGGTGCCTTGTCCTTCTTCTCGCTGGAGATGAAGTCCTTCGGGTTGGGCGGGGGCGGCGGCGCGACCGACGAGAACGACGGCTCGGGCTCGGTGGTCTCGTTCGGCAGATCGGGCGCCGTGGGCAGATCAGTGGCGTTCTTGCCGGACTCGCCGCCCTTGTTCGTGGTCACGACGGCCGTGGCCACGATCGCGGCGATCGCGGCGGTCGCCAGCGCGCCGCCGCCGATCAGCAGCCACCTCTTGCGGCGGGTGCGGGCGGCCGAGGCGTCGGCCAGCGCCGCCCAGTCCGGCGTCTGCAAAGACTGTGACTGCTGCGACTGCGGTGACTGCTGTCCGTACTGCTGGTGCGGCTCCTGCGGCCACTGGGGTCCCCCAAAGCTCATGCCGCGCATCCTAAACCGGTTGGGCGGGAGCGTGTCCGGCGGCGACAATGCCCGCCATGGGACATCTCGAGGCCGCGCATCTGGAGTACTACCTGCCGGACGGGCGGGTGCTGCTGGGCGACGTCTCCTTCCGGGTGGGGGACGGCTCGGTCGTCGCCCTCGTCGGGGCGAACGGCGCGGGCAAGACGACCTTGCTGCGGCTGCTCTCCGCGGAGCTGAAGCCGCACGGCGGGACCGTGTCGGTGAGCGGCGGTCTCGGGGTGATGCCGCAGTTCGTGGGCTCGGTGCGGGATGAGCGCACGGTCCGGGACCTGCTGGTCTCGGTGGCCCAGCCGCGGATCCGGGAGGCGGCGCGGGCGGTCGACGAGGCCGAGCAGCTGATCATGACGGTCGACGACGAGGCCGCGCAGATGCGGTACGCGCAGGCGTTGAGCGACTGGGCCGAGGTGCAGGGCTACGAGGCCGAGACGGTCTGGGACATGTGCACCATGGCCGCGCTCGGCGTCCCGTACGAGAAGGCGCAGTGGCGGCTCGTACGGACGCTCTCGGGCGGTGAGCAGAAGCGGCTGGTGCTGGAGGCGCTGCTGCGCGGCCCCGACGAGGTGCTGCTCCTCGACGAGCCGGACAACTATCTGGACGTCCCGGGCAAGCGCTGGCTGGAGGAGCGGCTGCGGGAGACCCGTAAGACCGTGCTCTTCGTCTCCCACGACCGGGAGCTGCTGTCCCGCGCGGCCCAGAAGATCGTGGCGGTGGAGCCGGGGCCCGCGGGCAGCGACGTGTGGGTGCACGGCGGGAGCTTCGGCACGTTCCACGAGGCGCGCCGGGAGCGGTTCGCGCGGTTCGAGGAGCTGAAGCGGCGCTGGGAGGAGAAGCACGCCCAGCTGAAGAAGCTGGTGATCAATCTGCGGCAGGCCGCGTCGGTCAGCCATGAGATGGCGTCGCGGTACGCGGCGGCCCAGACCCGGCTGCGGAAGTTCGAGGAGGCCGGCCCGCCGCCGGAGCCGCCGCGCGAGCAGGACATCCGGATGCGGCTGCGCGGCGGGCGTACCGGCGTGCGGGCGGTGACCTGCGAGAACCTGGAGCTGACGGGGCTGATGAAGCCCTTCTCGCTGGAGATCTTCTACGGCGAGCGGGTCGCGGTCCTCGGGTCGAACGGCTCGGGGAAGTCGCACTTCCTGCGGCTGCTGGCGGGGGAGCAGGTGGCGCACACGGGGACCTGGAAGCTGGGCGCGCGGGTCGTGCCGGGGCACTTCGCCCAGACCCACGCGCATCCCGAGCTGCTGGGCCGCACGCTCGTCGACATCCTGTGGACGGAACATGCGAAGGACCGCGGGGGCGCGATGAGCGCGTTGCGGCGGTACGAGCTGGAGCGGCAGGGCGACCAGCCGTTCGACCGGCTGTCGGGCGGGCAGCAGGCGCGCTTCCAGATCCTGCTGCTGGAGCTGCGGGGGACGACGGCGCTGCTGCTGGACGAGCCGACGGACAACCTGGACCTGGAGTCGGCGGAGGCGCTGCAGGAAGGGCTCGAGGCGTATGAGGGGACGGTGCTGGCGGTGACCCACGACCGCTGGTTCGCGAAGAGCTTCGACCGCTACCTGGTCTTCGGCTCCGACGGGGTGGTGCGGGAGACTCCGGAGCCGGTCTGGGACGAGCGCAGGGTGGTGCGGGAGCGGTAGGGGGCGGGCGGCCGCCCTGTCGGCGGACGGAGTCCGGCGCAGCCGGCCGAAGCCGGGGAGGCCCCCTGGGGCCGAGCCGTGCGAGGGTGGCGTGGGGGAGAGGTTCCCCGGAGCCGGTCTGGGACGAGCGCAGGGTGGTGCGGGAGCGGTAGCGCCGCCCCGGCCTTCGGTCGGCTCCCCGGCCGTGGGGCCGAGGCGTTTTGACCCGCGTGGGTGCCCGAAGGTATTCTTCTGGTTCGTTATGCGTATTGGCTTGGTCGTTCTCACGCGAGGGGCCCTTACGCCGGTCCACCGGGCCGATGACCAGCGGCATGCACTCGGGTTGCGTCCCCGATGTGCGGCCAAGGCTGTCGTGATCGTCCGGGTGGCCTTAGGACCCTTCCCCTAAGCCCTAGGGCTTGGGGATACCCCAACACTGAGAAGCGAAGGCTACGACCGTGCGTACGTACAGCCCCAAGCCCGGCGATGTCACCCGCCAGTGGCACGTCATTGACGCCCAGGACGTCGTCCTGGGGCGTCTGGCGACCACTGCCGCCACCCTTCTGCGGGGCAAGCACAAGCCGATCTACGCGCCGCACGTTGACGCTGGTGACTTCGTCATCATCATCAACGCCGAGAAGGTGCACCTGTCCGGCAACAAGCGGACCCAGAAGATGGCGTACCGCCACTCCGGCTACCCGGGTGGTCTGCGTTCCGTCCGCTACGACGAGCTGCTCGAGAAGAACCCCGAGAAGGCCATCGAGAAGGCCGTCAAGGGCATGCTCCCGAAGAACTCCCTGGGCCGTCAGATGCTCTCGAAGCTGAAGGTCTACGCGGGCGAGAACCACCCGCACGCTGCTCAGCAGCCGGTTCCGTTCGAGATCACCCAGGTCGCGCAGTAAGTCCGGCCACCCCCTAAGACGAAAAGAATCTGAGGAGCATCGTGGCCGAGACCACCGCTGAAACCCCCGTCGAGGGCGAAGAGACCTACGCCGAGGTCACCACCTTCGAGTCCGACGTCCCCGTCGAGGGCGAGTACACGAGCGAGTCGCTCGCGTCCCGCTTCGGCGAGCCCCAGCCGGCCGCCGGCCTGGGTCGTCGCAAGAACGCCATCGCCCGCGTCCGGATCGTTCCGGGCACCGGCAAGTGGAAGATCAACGGTCGCACCCTTGAGGACTACTTCCCCAACAAGGTGCACCAGCAGGAAGTCAACGAGCCCTTCAAGGTGCTCGAGCTCGACGACCGCTACGACGTCATCGCCCGTATCTCGGGTGGCGGCGTCTCCGGCCAGGCCGGCGCCCTGCGCCTCGGCGTGGCCCGCGCGCTGAACGAGGCGGACGTGGACAACAACCGCGGCCCGCTGAAGAAGGCCGGCTTCCTGAGCCGCGACGACCGTGCCGTCGAGCGCAAGAAGGCCGGTCTGAAGAAGGCCCGCAAGGCCCCGCAGTACAGCAAGCGCTAATCCCGCCTGCTTGCCACATACGGCATACGTTCGCCCCGGCGGCACTCCGTGCTGCCGGGGCGTTCTGTTTCGGCCACCGGGGAGACCCCCCGGGGTGACACAGCTCGACGCCTCGGGCGTATAAACACAGGAAAGCGCCAGAGGCTCGCGTTTTCGGAGCATTTTCGGAGGACACCAGTGGGACGACTCTTCGGCACGGACGGTGTGCGCGGTGTCGCCAACGCGGATCTGACGGCGGAGCTCGCGCTCGGTCTGTCGGTCGCGGCGGCGCACGTACTCGCCGAGGCGGGTACGTTCGAGGGCCATCGGCCGACGGCGGTGGTCGGGCGTGATCCCCGCGCGTCCGGGGAGTTCCTGGAGGCCGCCGTCGTGGCGGGTCTCGCGAGCGCGGGCGTGGACGTCCTGCGTGTCGGTGTGCTGCCCACGCCCGCGGTGGCGTACCTGACCGGCGTGCTGGGCGCCGACCTCGGTGTGATGCTCTCGGCGAGCCACAACGCCATGCCCGACAACGGCATCAAGTTCTTCGCGCGCGGCGGCCACAAGCTGGCCGACGACCTGGAGGACCGGATCGAGTCCGTGTACGAGGAGCACCGCACCGGTGCGCCGTGGGACCGGCCGACCGGCTCCGGTGTGGGCCGTGTCCGCGACTACGACGAGGGCTTCGACAAGTACGTCGCCCACCTCATCGCGGTTCTGCCGAACCGGCTCGACGGGCTGAAGGTCGTCCTCGACGAGGCGCACGGCGCCGCGGCCCGGGTCTCGCCCGAGGCGTTCACGCGGGCGGGCGCGGAGGTCGTGACGATCGGCGCGGAGCCGGACGGGCTCAACATCAACGACGGCTGCGGGTCCACGCACCTGGACCTGCTGAAGGCCGCGGTCGTCGAGCACGAGGCCGACTTCGGTATCGCCCACGACGGTGACGCGGACCGCTGCCTCGCCGTGGACGCGGCGGGCAACGAGATCGACGGCGACCAGATCCTGGCGGTGCTGGCGCTGGCCATGCGCGAGGCGGGCACGCTGCGCGGCGACACGGTCGTCGCGACGGTGATGTCCAACCTGGGCTTCAAGCTGGCGATGGAGCGCGAGGGCGTGCAGCTCGTGCAGACCGCGGTCGGCGACCGGTACGTCCTGGAGTCGATGAAGGCCGAGGGCTACGCGCTGGGCGGCGAGCAGTCCGGCCACGTCATCGTCCTCGACCACGCCACGACGGGCGACGGCACGCTGACCGGTCTGATGCTGGCGGCGCGGGTCGCGGCGACGGGCCGCTCGCTCGCCGAGCTGGCGGGCGTCATGGAGCGTCTCCCGCAGATCCTGATCAACGTTCCGGACGTCGACAAGTCGCGTGTCGCCACCTCCGACGAGCTGTCGGCCGCCGTCGCCGACGCGGAGCGCGAGCTCGGCTCGACGGGCCGGGTCCTCCTGCGCCCGTCCGGCACCGAGCCCCTCGTCCGGGTGATGGTCGAGGCCGCGGACATCGACCAGGCGCGGTCGGTGGCGGGACGGCTGGCTGACGCGGTGAAGTCGGCGCTGGGCTGACGCTGACGTGTGCGCAGGGGGTGGCCCCCCTGCGCGTACCCCCTGGCGGGGCGGTGTGGCCGGTGCCGTGGGCGCGGCCGGTGTGTCCGTCCTCAACGCCGGACGGGCTTGGTGCGGCTGCTGTGGGTGGGTGGTGGTGGTGCGGGGCCCCTTCGGGCTCGCCTCCTCGGAAATCGGTGGATACGGCGTCATCCGGCACCACCGCCCGATTTCCTGTGGGGGCGACCCTGCACGGCCCCGCCCCGGGCCGTCCCCCGACTGCGGCCCGGAAGGGTGGGGTCCGGTCCGTCCGCCGGCTGAGGTCCGGTCGGGGTGCCGATGGGCCGCCGTTCGGCCCAGCCGTGTGTGTGGCGATGCGAGGGCCGCCGGCCGGGCTCGTACGTTCAGGTCGTATGACGGACGTATCGAGGGAGCTGCGCAGTCGGCGCGCTGCGCTTGCCGGGCTCGTCGGTGGGGCTGCGATGGTCGCCGGGTGCACACGCTCGGACGCGGCGCCCGCATCCAGCCCGAGCCCCACGGCGTCGGCCCCGGCCGCCGCGGGCGGTCCGACGCCCGGAGTGATGACGCTCTTCAAGGACCCGTCGTTCAACTTCAACGGGCTCTTCGCTCTCGGCGGGTCCGGCTTCGGCGCCGCTGAGGTGGGCGAGGTGCTCACCGCCGTGAACACCATCAACAAGGCCGGCCTCTCCTCGCAGACGTACGTCGAGACCTTCAGGAAGCTCGGCGACCAGCTGATGGAGGCACCCGAGGACAGCAAGCCCGACGACCAGACCGCGCGCTTCCGTTCGCTGCGGGCCGCGCAGTACTACGCCCAGGCTCTGTTCTTCGTCCTCGGCTCCGACGACCCCGGCAGCGAGGAGCAGCTCTACAAGGCCGGACGCGGTGCCTGGGACAGGTTCTGCGACCTGTGCGACCCGGCGCCGGTGAAGACGAACGTCCCGTACGGGAAGTCCGCGCTGCCCGTGTGGTTCTTCCGTCCGGGCGAGGCCGAGCAGCGCCGCCCGACCGTGATCCTCACCAACGGCAGTGACGGGCAGAACGTCGACATGTGGACCTACGGCGTGTCGGCAGCCCTGGACCGTGGCTGGAACGCCCTGGTGTACGACGGGCCCGGTCAGGGACAGCTGCTCTTCGTGGACCAGGTGGTCTTCACCCCGACCTGGGAGAAGGTCGTCACCCCGCTCGTCGACTGGCTGGTCGCCCGCCCGGACGTGGACACCGACAAGATCGCCCTTACCGGGCTGAGCATGGCCGGCGACCTCGCGCCCCGTGCCGCGGCCTTCGAGCAGCGGATCGCCGCACTGGTGGCGATGCCAGGCTGTGTGAACCCGTGGATGGGTTTCCCCGCGGAGCTCCAGGCGCTGGTCACCCCGGACAAGCAGGAGACCAACGCCATCTGGAACAAGGAGGTCGTTCCCGAGCTGACCCCGGCCGATGCCGCGACGATCAAGAAGCGCTTCGAGCCCTTCTCCATCCCGGCGATGCTGGCCGCCCGCGAGGGCAAGATGTTCACCGACCTGTGGACCCCCGCGCAGGGCGTCCAGGCGCTGGCCATCACCGATGTCGTGGGCCGCATCAAGATGCCCACGCTGGTCCTGGACTACGACTACGAGCAGTTCTATCCCGCCCAGCCGCGCCAGATGTTCGACAAGCTGACGGCTCCCAAGGACTACGTGAAGCTCACCACGGCCGAGGGCGCCCAGCTGCACTGCTCCCCGATGGCCCCGCAACTGCACTGCGAGGTGGTCTTCGACTGGCTGCAGGAGACACTGTCAGGCCGCTGACCTCGCCGTACGCTGCCGCTGGATCTTCCACAGCCATTTCTGGGTGAACAGCGTGAGCGTCCCGGCGACGATGATGCCCAGCAGATTGAGCAGCAGCTGCTCGCTGGAGCCCCAGGCCTGCCCGTAGTCGCGGTAGCTGAGGGCCACCGCCGCGTTCGAGGCGGCCGGGACCGTCGTCACCGAGATCGCCACGCCGACCAGCGCGCCCGATTTGGCCGAGGTCAGCGAGAGAGTGCCGGCGATGCCCGCGAGGACGGCGACGACGAACGAGAACGCGTTGGGAGCGTAGATGAAGGCGGTGTTGGGCCGGTCCGCCTCCAGCATCGAGCGCTCGAAGAGGCCGATGCCGTTCATGAAATAGCTGAAGAGGACCGTGAGCAGTATCGCCGCGGCGAAGCCCACGACCAGCGCCACCAGCGAGCGCCACGCCAGCCGCGGCAGCCGCTGCACCACGGCCGTGCTGAATCCGGCGAGCGGCCCGAACTCCGGGCCGACGGCCATCGCGCCCACGATGAGGATCGCGTTGTCGAGCACCACACCGCACGCGGCGATCATCGTCGCCAGCGTCAGGAACGCGATGTAGGTGAAGGAGAGCGTCGACTCCTCGTGGGTCGCGTCGGTGAGCTGCTCCCACAGCACCGCGTCCGCGCCCTCGCCCGGAGCCTCGTCCTCCGCCTTGTCGGCGCGCTTGGACAGCGACAGGTCGATGTTCTCGACCGCGATCGAGCCCTCTTTCTCGAGGCCCAGTTCCCGCAGGCGTGCGATCAGTTCGTCGCCGGCCTCGCGTGCCACGTCGCACAGGACCAGATCGCCCGACGGGTTGCGGGCGGCACCGGGCAGGACGGCGAGATGCGTGGTGCCGACCGTCTTCTCGACGGTGTCGACGACCTTCTCGGTGCGGTCGGACGGGACGATCAGGCGCAGGTGCAGCAACGCGGCGCTCCTCGGCGGTTCAGAGTTTGCGCAGGGACAGGCGCTGGACCTTGTGATCGGGGCCTTTGCGCACGACCAGGGTGGCACGCCCCCGGGTCGGTGCGACGTTCTCCAGCAGATTGACCCCGTTGATCGTGCGCCACATCGTGCGCGCGTAGTCCAGCGCCTCGTCCTCGGACACCTGGGTGTACTTGAGGAAGTACGAGGACGGGTCCTGGAACGCGGTGGCGCGCAGCTTGCGGAAGCGGTTGAGGTACCAGCGCTCGATGTCCTCGGGGCGTGCGTCCACGTACACGGAGAAGTCGAAGTAGTCGGCGAGGCCGACGCGGGTGCGGCCGTCCTTGCCGGGCAGGGCGGGCTGGAGGACGTTGAGGCCCTCGACGATGAGGATGTCCGGGCGGCGGACGGTGAGGCGCTCGCCCGGCACGATGTCGTAGATGAGGTGCGAGTAGACGGGGGCGGTGACCTCGTCCTTGCCGGCCTTGATGTCGGCGACGAAGCGGGTCAGCGCGCGGCGGTCGTACGACTCGGGGAAACCTTTCCGCGACATGAGGCCGCGCTCCTGCAGCTCCTTCATCGGCAGCAGGAAGCCGTCCGTGGTGACCAGTTCGACGCGCGGGTGCTCGGGCCAGCGGGCGAGCAGCGCCTGGAGGAGGCGCGCGACGGTGGACTTGCCGACGGCGACGGAGCCCGCGACGCCTATGACGAAGGGGGTGCCGCGCTGGGTGCCGTGGCCGTTGCCCGCCTCGCCGAGGAAGGTGTTGAGGGCGCCCCGGAGATTGGCGGTGGCGCCGACGTACAGATTGAGCAGCCGGGACAGCGGCAGATAGATGTCGCGTACCTCGTCGAGGTCGATGACGTCGCCGAGACCGCGCAGCTTTTCGACCTCGGCCGCGGACAGGGGGAGCGGCGTTCTCTCGCGGAGCGCGCTCCACTCCTCGCGGGTGAGGTCGACGTAGGGGGACGACTCTGTCCTCTCGGGCCTACGGCTTCGTGGCGGCGAAGTGATCACATGCTCATTGTGGTCGCAGGACGGGCGGAGCGCGGCGTGGCGTCGCTCACGTCGACGCGTCACCTTTCCGCCGGACGCGTTGCGCGGCCACGGACCGGGGCGGCCCGGGTGCGCCCGCCGGAGTCGTAGGCTGCGGCCATGTGCGGAATCGTGGGATACGTAGGAGCGCAGTCCGCGCTCGATGTCGTCGTCGCCGGGCTCAAGCGGCTCGAATACCGGGGCTACGACTCGGCAGGCGTGGCCGTACTCGCCGACGGCGGGCTCGCCGCGGCGAAGAAGGCGGGCAAGCTCGTCAACCTGGAGAAGGAGCTGGTCGACCGGCCGCTCCTGGCCGGTTCGACGGGCATCGGGCACACCCGCTGGGCCACCCACGGCGGCCCCACCGACGTCAATGCCCACCCCCACCTCGACAACGCGGGCCGGGTGGCGGTCGTCCACAACGGCATCATCGAGAACTTCGCGGCGCTGCGGGACGAGCTGGCCGAGCGCGGGCACGACCTCGCCTCCGAGACCGACACGGAGGTCGTGGCGCATCTGCTCGCCGAGTCGTTCTCGTCGAGCGGTGAGCTGGCCGAGGCGATGCGGCTGGTGTGCCGGCGGCTGGAGGGCGCGTTCACGCTGGTCGCGGTGCACGCGGACGAGCCGGACGTCGTCGTGGGGGCCCGCCGCAACTCGCCGCTGGTCGTCGGGGTCGGCGACGGTGAGGCCTTCCTCGCGTCGGACGTGGCCGCGTTCATCGCGCACACCCGCTCGGCGATCGAGCTGGGCCAGGACCAGGTCGTCGAACTGCGGCGCGACAGCGTGACCGTGACGGACTTCGAGGGCGCGCCCGCGGAAGTGCGGGCGTACCACGTGGACTGGGACGCGTCCGCCGCCGAGAAGGACGGCTACGACTACTTCATGCTCAAGGAGATCGCCGAGCAGCCGAAGGCGGTCGCCGACACACTGCTGGGCCGGATCGACGCGAGCGGCTCGCTGACCCTGGACGAGGTGCGGATTCCGGCTGCGGTGCTGCGCGAAGCGACCAAGATCGTGATCGTGGCGTGCGGTACGGCGTTCCACGCCGGGCTCATCGCCAAGTACGCCATCGAGCACTGGACGCGTATCCCGTGCGAGGTCGAGCTGGCGAGCGAGTTCCGGTACCGGGACCCGATCCTGGACCCGCGGACCCTGGTGATCGCGATCTCCCAGTCGGGCGAGACCATGGACACCCTCATGGCGCTGCGGCACGCGCGCGAGCAGGGCGCGAAGGTGCTGGCCATCTGCAACACGAACGGTTCCACGATCCCGCGCGAGTCGGACGCGGTGCTGTACACGCACGCGGGCCCCGAGGTCGCGGTCGCCTCCACGAAGGCGTTCCTGACCCAGCTGGTGGCGTGCTACCTGGTGGCGCTGTACCTGGGGCAGGTCCGGGGCACGAAGTGGGGCGACGAGATCCGGGCCGTCATCCGGGACCTGTCGCAGATCGCCACGCAGGTGGACCAGGTCCTGGAGACCATGGAGCCGGTGCGGGAGCTGGCCCGCTCGCTGACCCGCAAGAACACGGTGCTGTTCCTCGGCCGGCACGTCGGGTACCCGGTCGCGCTGGAGGGCGCGCTGAAGCTCAAGGAGCTCGCCTACATGCACGCCGAGGGCTTCGCGGCGGGTGAGCTCAAACACGGGCCCATCGCGCTGATCGAGAACGATATGCCGGTGGTGGTGGTCGTACCGTCGCCGCGCAGCCGGTCCGTGCTGCACGACAAGATCGTGTCGAACATCCAGGAGATCCGGGCGCGCGGTGCGCGGACGATCGTGATCGCGGAGGAGGGCGACGAGGCGGTCGTGCCGTACGCGGACCATCTGATCCGCATCCCGCCGACGCCCGCGCTGCTCCAGCCCATGGTCGCGACCGTGCCGCTGCAGGTCTTCGCGTGCGAGCTGGCGACCGCCCGTGGCAACGAGGTGGACCAGCCGCGGAACCTGGCGAAGTCGGTCACGGTCGAATGATCATCGGGGTGGGGATCGACGTCGCCGAGATCGACCGCTTCGACGACGCGCTGCGGCGGACGCCGGGGATGGCGCGCCGGCTGTTCCTCGACAGCGAGCTGTTCCTGGACAGCGGTGAGCGGCGCGGCGTCGCCTCCCTCGCGGCCCGCTTCGCCGCGAAGGAGGCGGTCGCGAAGGCGCTGGGCGCGCCGGCCGGGCTGCACTGGACGGACTGCGAGGTGTACGTCGAGGACTCCGGGCAGCCGCGACTGCGGGTGCGGGGCACGGTGGCGGCGGCGGCGGAGGAGCGAGGGGTGCGGTCGTGGCATGTGTCGCTCAGCCATGACGCGGGCGTCGCGTCGGCGGTGGTGATCGCGGAGGGGTAGGCCCTCCGCGGGCCTCGTGCCGTGGGGTGCGGGGTGCCTCTGGCGGGGCGGTGATGGTGTGCCCGGTGCGCCTCTGGCGGGGGCGGTGATGGTGTGCGCGGTGCCGTGGGCGCGGCCGGTGTGTCCGTCCTCAATCGCCGGACGGGCTTGGGGTGCGCCGGTACCGCGGGTGACCCGGTGTGTCCGTCCTCAAGCGCCGGACGGGCTTGGTGCGGGCTGCTGCCGGTGGGTGGGGGTGCGGTGCGTTTCCGGCGGGGGGCGGTGGCGGTGTGCGCGGTGCCGTGGCGGCGGCCGGTGTGTCCGTCCTCAAGTGCCGGACGGGCTTGGGGTGCGGCGGTGGGTGGTGGGGCGGGGCCCCTCCGGGCTCGACTCCTCGGGGCGGCATCCGGCCCGGGACCCATGTGCCCCGGCACGATGCCGCCCCTGCGGGGCCGACCCTGCACGGCCCCGCCCCTGGCCGTCGCCCGACTGCGGGTTGTGGGAGGTGGGTCGGCTTGGTCCTGGGTTCCGTCCGGATGCCGAGTGCGGACCGTGGGTGTTGGGGGTCGTTTCGTTTCCGCCCCGGCCGCGCGGGCGGTGTTGGCGCGATTCGTGGCGTGGCCCGGGAGGGCGGGGCGCGGCAGACTTCTGAGCATGCGTCATGCCTACAGCGTGGAGACCGTACGGGCCGCAGAGGCCGAGTTGATGAGCCGGCTGCCGGAGGGTGCGCTCATGCAGCGGGCCGCCGCCGGGCTGGCCGCCGCGGCCGCCGGATTGCTCGGGCGGGTGTACGGGGCCCGCGTCGTCCTGCTCGTCGGCAGCGGGGACAACGGGGGCGACGCGCTCTACGCGGGGGCGCGGCTCGCCCGCCGGGGCGCCCGGGTGACCGCGGTGCTGCTCGCCCCCGACCGGACCCACGGGGCCGGTCTTGCCGCGCTGCTGAAATCCGGCGGGCGGGTCGCCGACGACCCGTTCGAGGTGCTGGCCGTGGCCGACCTCGTACTGGACGGCATCACCGGGATCGGCGGCCACGGCGGCCTCCGCCCCGACGCCGTACCGGTCGCCCGCGCCGCACGCGGCTCCGGCGCGGTCGTGCTCGCCGTCGATCTGCCGAGCGGGGTCGAGGCGGACTCGGGCGAGGTCGCGGGGGAGGCGCTGCGGGCGGATGCGACCGTCACGTTCGGTACGTACAAGCCGGCCCTGCTGATCGACCCCGGCCGGGAGCACACCGGAGCGGTGCGGCTGGTCGACATCGGCCTGGAGCCGCATCTGCCGTCCGTGCCCGATCTGGAGGCCCTGCAACACGCGGACGTGGCCCAGCTGTTGCCGGTGCCCGCCGCGGAGAGCGACAAGTACCGCAGAGGCGTGGTCGGTGTCGTCGCCGGGTCCCCGCGCTACCCGGGCGCCGCCGTCCTCGCGGTGGCGGGCGCACTGCGCGGCGGCGCGGGAGCCGTGCGGTACGTGGGCCCGGGGGCGGACGCGGTGATCGCCCGGTTCCCGGAGGCGCTGGTGCACGGCTGGCCTCCCTCGAAGGCGGGCCGGGTCCAGGCCTGGGTCGTCGGCCCGGGCCTGGGCGACGGGCCCGGCGTGCAGGATCTGCTGGACTCCGACGTTCCGGTACTGGTCGACGCGGACGGGCTGCGCGGCCTCGACCCCGACGAGGTGCGCGGCCGCAGTGCACCGACGCTGCTCACCCCGCACGCCGGTGAGGCGGCGGCGCTGCTCGGCGTGGCGCGCGAGGAGGTCGAGGGGGCACGGCTCACCTCCGTGCGGGCGCTGGCCGCGAAGTACGGTGCGACGGTGCTGCTCAAGGGCTCGACGACGCTGGTGGCCGATCCGGACACCCGCCGCGCGGTCCGGGTGAACCCGACGGGCACGTCGTGGCTGGCCACGGCCGGCAGCGGAGACGTGCTGTCGGGGCTCGCCGGTTCGCTGCTCGCCGCGGGCCTCCAGCCGCAGGACGCCGCCTCCGTGGCCGCGTACCTCCACGGCCTGGCCGCCCGGCGCGTCTCCCGCGACGCCCCCGTGTCGGCGAACGACGTGGCCATGGCGATTCCCCAGGCCTGGCGTGACGTGACGAGCCCCTGACATCCCACCCCCGGCACAGCAGGCGGGTGACCAGGGCCACTCGTGGTCCTTGCCGTACGAACTATGCCGGGGGGCTCTGAGACACTGACGGCGATGACTCAGAACGCACCCTTCCGAGCCCGCGCCGAGATCGACCTCGCCGCGCTGCGCGCCAACGTCCGCGCACTGCGCGCGCGGGCGCGCAGTGCCGCCGTCATGGCCGTGGTCAAGTCGGACGCATACGGACACGGGGGGGTGCCCTGCGCGAAGGCGGCGCTGGCCGCGGGCGCGACCTGGCTGGGCACCGCCACTCCCGAGGAGGCGCTCGCCCTGCGTGCGGCCGGCATCGGCGGCCGGATGCTGTGCTGGCTGTGGACGCCCGGCGGCCCCTGGCGCGAGGGCATCGAGGCCGATCTGGACATGTCGGTGAGCGGTATGTGGGCGCTGCGCGAGGTGACGCGGGCGGCCCAGGAGGCGGGTCGCCCGGCCCGTATCCAGCTCAAGGCCGACACCGGTCTCGGACGCAACGGCTGCCAGCCCGCCGACTGGGCCGAACTGGTCGCCGCCGCCCGCGCCGCCGAAGAGGCGGGCACCGTCGAGGTCACCGGCCTGTGGTCGCACTTCGCGTGCGCCGACGAGCCCGGCCACCCCTCCATCGCCGCCCAGTTGTCCGTCTTCAAGGATCTGGTGGCGTACGCCGAGAAGGAGGGCATCGAGCCCGAGGTCCGGCACATCGCCAACTCCCCGGCCACGCTGACCCTTCCGGACACGCACTTCGACCTGGTGCGCACGGGGATCGCGGTGTACGGCATCTCGCCCAGCCCGGAGCTGGGCACGCCCGCCGACTTCGGGCTGCGCCCGGTCATGACGCTCAAGGCGTCCCTGGCCCTGGTCAAGCAGGTCCCGGCGGGCCATGGCATCAGCTACGGGCACCACTACATCACCCCGGGCGAGACCACCCTGGGCCTGGTGCCGGTCGGGTACGCGGACGGTATCCCGCGGCATGCCTCCGGACGCGGCCCGGTGCTGGTCGGCGGCGCGTGGCGGCGGGTGGCGGGCCGGATCGCGATGGACCAGTTCGTGGTCGATCTCGGCCCGGACGGCGGCAAGGTACGGGAAGGGGCGGAGGCGGTGCTGTTCGGCCCCGGCGACCGGGGCGAGCCGTCCGCCGAGGACTGGGCGGAGGCGGCGGACACGATCGCGTACGAGATCGTGACACGCATCGGGACACGCGTCCCGCGCGTCTACCTCAATGCGGAATCCGACGAGAGACCGGACGACCAGTAGGAGCGGCACGGTGAGCGAGAGCAGCGCGGGGGACGTGGCGGCGGCGGTGTCCGACGCCGCCACGGGCAACTGGCGCCGGGCGGGTTTCGCCGGCGCCGCCATAGGGGTGATCGCCGCCGGTGCGGCGGCGGGCGTCGCGATAGAGCGGATGACCGTGGGCCGCGGCATGCGCAGGAAGGCCCGGCTCGCCCTGGACGCCTCGGGGCCGTACGGGGCGCTGCGCGGCACCCCGGGCAGGGCCGTCGCCGACGACGGCACGGCCCTGTACTACGAGACCGACGAGGTCGACCCGGAGACGGGCCAGGCCGCTCCGCGCAGGCGCCGGCTCTTCGGCCGCAAGGCCCCCGCGCCGGTCACCGTGGTCTTCAGCCATGGGTACTGCCTCAGCCAGGACTCCTGGCACTTCCAGCGGGCAGCCCTGCGCGGTCTGATCCGTACCGTCCACTGGGACCAGCGCAGCCACGGCCGGTCGGGGCGCGGGGCCGCCCAGTCGGGCCCGGACGGTGTGCCGGTCTCCATCGACCAGCTGGGCCGCGACCTCAAGGCGGTCATCGACGCGGCCGCGCCCGAGGGGCCGCTGGTGCTGGTCGGCCATTCGATGGGCGGCATGACGATGATGGCGCTGGCCGCCGCGTACCCCGAGCTGATCCGGGAGCGGGTGGTGGGCGTCGCGTTCGCCGGCACCTCGGCGGGCAGGCTCGGTGAGGTGAACTACGGCCTGCCGGTGGCGGGGGTGAACGCGGTACGGCGGGTGCTGCCGGGTGTCCTCAAGGCGCTGGGCTCGCAGGCAGAGCTGGTGGAGCGGGGGCGCCGGGCGACGGCCGATCTCTTCGCGGGCCTGATCAAGCGGTACTCGTTCAGCTCGCGGGACGTGGATCCGGCGGTGGCCAGGTTCGCGGAGCGGATGATCGAGGGGACGCCGATCGACGTGGTCGCCGAGTTCTACCCGGCGTTCGCGGAGCACGACAAGGCGGCGGCGCTGGACATCTTCCAGGAGGTGCCGGTGCTGGTCCTGGCCGGGGACAAGGACCTGGTCACGCCCAGCTCGCACAGCGAGGCGATCGCGGATGTGCTTCCCGACTCGGAGCTGGTGATCGTGCCCGACGGCGGGCATCTGGTGATGCTGGAGCACCCCGAAACGGTCACGGACCGGCTGGCCGATCTGCTGGCGCGTGTCGGGGTGCTCCTGCCGTGCGGCTAACGTTGGCACGTGTGACTCCGCCCACCGCTGATGCGGCGGGCTTCCAACCCATCCGGGTTGCGGTCCAGCCCGAACCGGCCTCCGAAAAGGCGGAAGAAGCTACCACGGCGCTAGGCGCCGCTACGAGGAAACCGATGGAAGCAAGGCACAGCCCGGCGGCTGAGGCGGCCCCTCCGGCCGCCGCCCGTCTCACTCTCACCTCGCCCGACCAGATGCAGGAGCTGGGCCGCCGGCTCGCGAAGCTGCTGCGGCCCGGTGATCTGGTGATGCTCACCGGCGAACTCGGCGCAGGCAAGACGACGCTGACGCGCGGGCTCGGCGAAGGCCTGGGCGTGCGCGGTGCCGTCACCTCCCCGACCTTTGTGATCTCCCGCGTGCACCCGTCGCTGGTGGGCGGCCCCGCGCTGGTGCATGTCGATGCGTACCGGCTGGGCGGCGGGCTCGACGAGATGGAGGACCTCGACCTCGACGTGTCGCTGCCGGAGTCGGTGGTGGTCGTCGAGTGGGGCGACGACAAGGTCGAGGACCTGTCCGAGGACCGGCTGCACGTGGTCATCCACCGCGTCGTGGGCAACACGGACGACGAACGCCGCGAGGTCACCGTGACGGGGCTCGGGGCGCGCTGGGTGGACGCGGGGCTCGCGGGGCTCACCGCCTGATGGCCTGACGGCCGGATTTCGCCGCCCGCCTGGCCTGAAGCCGAAGGCCGAGGGCCGGGGGCCGACCGGCCGTTTGTGTACGTTCCGACAAGTCGTCGGCAAAATGTTGCGTCTGTTGCTCCAGGCATGGTCACATGGATACCGAGACAAGGTTAGGTCTACCTAACCACGCCCCCCTGAGCCCCAGGAGGCATCCATGTCGGCGTCCGAGCGCGAGGCGCAGCCGCGGCCCAAGCCGCAGACACCGTCGCCGTCGGCGTTCTCGATGAGCGATCTGCTGGCGTCATGCGCGGCGGCCACTGCGGTCTCCACTCCGCCGCGTCGGCGCGACGCGGGCACGGAGGCCGCCGTCGCCGAGGAGCGTGAAGCGCGCCGCGACGCGGCGTAGCCCGTTCTGGTGATGGACAGGGCGCCCCGGGACCCCTCGCGCGCCCTGCCCGTGCGCGGGGGCACATCACGGCCTGGAGGATGGCCAGAAGCGGCCTGAAGACGGCCTGAAGACAGCCTGACGGCGGCTTGGAGTACGGCCTAGAGGACGACGACGATCTTCGAGCCGATCGTCGCGAACGCCCACATCGCGTCGCCGTCCACCCGCTTCATCCGCACGCCGCCCGTCTTCTTGTCCGGGTCCGGGCTCTGCAGCGAACCGTCCATGGCGGCGCTGAAGCCGATCGACACGTCATCGACCTTCGCGAACCGTACGACGTGCTCGATCGGCACCCCGTCCGACCCCTGGATCCTGCCGCTCCGCGACGTGACGACGTACGCGCCCGGAACCGGGCTGACAGTGCTCGGCACGACCTTGAAGGTATGCGTGGGCTGCCCGTCCGCATCCACCAGCCAGACCCGGCGCTCCCCCAGCGAGTAGACGACCCGGGCGCCCTTGCCGGACTTCTCCGGGACGGCCAGCGGGTCCTTGCGCGGCGCTTTGGCGGCGTCCGAGGGGTGGACGGCGGGGGAGGTGGCGGCGGGCTTTCCCAGGTTTCCCGGAACGTTCGCCGAGGCCTGGTAGGCGAGGAAGGCGACCACGGCGATCGCCGCTGTGGTGAGCCCGGCCACCATTCCCGAGCTGCTCCTTGCCACCTTGGCTCCCCTTTCGTACGCCCGTCCGTGGGTGACGGTAGCAGCAGGGGCCGGGGCGGACGGGACGCCGTGCCCTGTCCCGGTGGCCGTAGGCTGTTTGCGTGCTCCTCCTCGCTGTTGACACCGCCACCCCCGCCGTCACCGTCGCCCTGCACGACGGCGACTCAGTCGTCGCCGAGTCGAGCCAGGTCGACGCGCGCCGGCACGGGGAGCTGCTGCTGCCCGCCGTCGACCGGGTGCTCGCCTCGGCGGGGCTGAAACCGGACGCCGTCACGGACCTCGTCGTCGGCGTCGGCCCCGGCCCGTACACGGGGCTGCGCGTCGGTCTGGTGACCGCCACGACGTTCGGCTCGGCGCTCGGCGTCCCCGTCCACGGCCTGTGCACGCTCGACGGCCTCGCCTACGCCTCCGGGCTCGACGGGCCTTTCGTGGTGGCGACGGACGCGCGCCGCAAGGAGGTCTACTGGGCGCGGTACGACGGCTTCCGCACCCGGGTGAGCGAGCCGGGCGTCGACCGTCCCGCCGAGATCGCCGAGCAGGTCGCCGGGCTCCCGGCGGTGGGTGCGGGCGCGCTGCTCTACCCCGAGGTCTTCCCGGACGCCCGCGCCCCCGAGCACCAGTCGGCCGCCGCGCTGGCGTCGCTCGCCGCGGAGAAGCTGGCCGCCGGCGCGGAGATGCTGCCTCCGCGACCGCTGTATCTGCGCCGCCCGGATGCGCAGGTCCCGAAGAACTACAAGGTGGTCACGCCGAAATGACCGCCACGACCGCCGCTGTGCTGCGCGAGATGCGGTGGTGGGACATCGAGCCGGTGCTGCGGCTGGAGCACGAGCTCTTCCCCGAGGACGCCTGGTCGCCCGGGATGTTCTGGTCCGAGCTGGCCCATGCTCGCGGTCCGCGCTCCACCCGCCGCTATGTCGTCGCCGAGGATCCCCGGGACGGCCGGATCGTCGGCTACGCGGGCCTCGCCGCAGCCGGCGGACTCGGCGACGTACAGACCATCGCCGTCGTCCGCGACCACTGGGGCACCGGACTCGGGGCCCAGCTCCTGACCGATCTGCTGCAGCACGCCACCGCCTTCGAATGCGACGAGATCCTGCTCGAGGTCCGCGTGGACAACACCCGCGCCCAGAAGCTGTACGAGCGCTTCGGCTTCGAGCCCATCGGCTTCCGCCGCGGCTACTACCAGCCCGGCAACATCGACGCCCTCGTCATGCGCCTACACGTACAAGGAACCGAGAACCATGGCTGACGAACCTCTCGTACTCGGCATCGAGACGTCCTGCGACGAGACGGGCGTCGGCATCGTCCGCGGGACGACCCTGCTCGCCGATGCCGTCGCCTCCAGCGTCGACGAGCACGCGCGTTTCGGCGGGGTCGTTCCGGAGGTCGCCTCCCGCGCGCACCTCGAGGCGATGGTGCCCACCATCGAGCGTGCTCTGAAGGACGCGGGCGTCTCCGCCCGCGACCTCGACGGCATCGCGGTCACCGCCGGCCCCGGTCTCGCGGGCGCGCTGCTGGTCGGCGTATCGGCGGCGAAGGCGTACGCCTACGCGCTGGGCAAGCCGATGTACGGGGTGAACCACCTGGCGTCCCACATCTGCGTGGACCAGCTGGAGCACGGCCCGCTGCCCGAGCCGACGATGGCGCTGCTGGTCTCCGGCGGTCACTCGTCGCTGCTGCTCGCGCCCGACATCACGAACGACGTGCGGCCGATGGGCGCGACGATCGACGACGCGGCGGGTGAGGCGTTCGACAAGATCGCTCGCGTGCTGAACCTGGGCTTCCCCGGCGGCCCGGTCATCGACCGGCTGGCGAAGGAGGGCGACCCGTCGGCGATCGCGTTCCCGCGCGGGCTGAGCGGTTCGCGCGACCCGGCGTACGACTTCTCCTTCTCCGGGCTGAAGACGGCCGTGGCCCGCTGGATCGAGGCGAAGCGGAACGCGGGCGAGGAGGTGCCCGTACGGGACGTCGCGGCGTCCTTCCAGGAGGCCGTGGTGGATGTACTGACCCGCAAGGCGGTGCGGGCCTGCAAGGACGAAGGCGTCGACCACCTGATGATCGGCGGCGGCGTCGCGGCGAACTCGCGGCTGCGGGCGCTGGCGCAGGAGCGCTGCGAGCGGGCCGGGATCCGGCTGCGGGTGCCGCGGCCGAAGCTGTGCACGGACAACGGCGCGATGGTCGCCGCGCTCGGCGCGGAGATGGTCGCCAGGAACCGGCCGGCCTCGGACTGGGAGCTGTCCGCGGACTCCTCCCTGCCGGTGACCGACCCGCACGTCCCGGGCAGCCACCACCACGATCACGACCATGTGCATGAGATCAGCAAGGACAACCTCTACTCATGAGCGTCGTCACGCTGATGTGGGAGGCGCGGGCGGCCGAGGGGCGGGGCGCCGAGCTGCTGGAGTGGGCGCGGGCGCAGGCCCTCGACGCGGCGCCCCTGCGACGGGAGACGTTCCGGGCGCCCGGGGAGCGGGTCCTGGTGCTGACCTGGTGGGAGGTGCCGGACGGCGACGCCGGGCCGCCCGAACTCCCGGAGCCGGCCGCGGACCTGATCACCCGCCCGGTGCACCGCTGGCGCTTCGAGTCCGTCGATTTCTCTGAAGACCACGTGTGAGCGTCGCCCGATGGAATGACTGTCACAGGTTCCTGCCCGATAGGGTTGACACACGGCTCAGAATCCCGGCTATGGGAGAACGTATGACCGCCAGTGCGTCCGAGCAGCCTTTGATCCCGCAGCCGCCGCCGACAGTCGCGGCGCTGCGCCAGGCCGTCGCGCAGATCGCCCCGGCCGCCCTGCCGGCGTTCACCCGCGAGCTGGATCAGGCTGCGGACCAAGCGCGACTGGGCTCGGACCTCGCACCGCTGAGGCGCTTCACCAGACACTGGGCCGTCTATGTGGAGATCCAGCGCCGACCACGCCAGGCAGCCCGCTTCCGTGAGCTGGAGCATCTGGCGGCGAGCGGGGACGCCGATCAGGTTCGCGAGGCCGCCGCCGAGCTCGGCCGACTCCTTGACGATGCCCGGGAGGCACTGACCGGGACCGGCGGTGAGTGAGCCGTGGCGGTGGGAGTACGACCCTGACCACGCGCACGTCGCAGGCGGCCTTCCGGACGCTGTCGTCGCGGAAGTCGAACGTCTCATGGGGCAGCTGGTCGAGCTTGCGGAGATGGGCGTCGACGTCACGGACATGGGTGAGGGACCACGGCCGGGTGGTCTGCGCCGCATGGACGCCGCCGGAGGGTGGTTCTACTTTCTTGCCGCGCCCAGAGCACAACTGATCGTCGTAGTGAGGATTGTCCCACCCTTCGAAAGCCTCTGAGCGGTGACCGAAGCAGGCGTCCCGGACAACCCGGGTGCCTGGCTCATGGCCACCGCCAAGCACCGCGCCATCGATCTCGTACGCCGCCGGGACACGTACGCCCGCAAGCTCACCGAGATGGGCCGCGACCTGGAGGTGGCGGCAGCGGCGTACGAACCCGACCCCGCCGATCTCGTCTCCGGCCCCGAAGACATCGACGACGACCTGCTGCGTCTCGTCTTCACCGCCTGCCACCCGGTGCTCTCCGCCGAGGCGCGCATCGCGCTCACCCTGCGCCTGCTCGGCGGCCTCACGACCGAGGAGATCGCCCGGGCCTTCCTCGTGGCGGAGCCCACCGT
>NZ_JBSGZO010000009.1:0-51354 GCF_053611045.1 Streptomyces sp. NPDC054841
CATCAGCCCCGGCCCTCGGCGTACCGGTTGTAACGGTTGTACCAGCTTCAAGCGCCGGCCCCGGCGTACCCGGGTGTCGGCGCGTACCCGGGTTTCGGGGGTTTCGGCCGCCCCGCGGCGCCGCTGGAACCTCAGCTCCGGGCCCTGGCGGAACCTCAGCCTCAGGCCCTGGCGGAGCCTCAGCCCCAGGCCCTGGGCGTACCCCGCACCTCGAACCCCCCGAGCCCCTCGGGCTCCTCCTCCCGCACCTCGACCCCGCTCACCTTCGCCGTCGGCGGCCCCTGCCGAGCCCACCGCACCAGCGTCTCGACGGCGTCCGTCTCCCCCTCGAACACGGCCTCGACATCCCCGTCGGCCAGATTCCGCACCCATCCGGACACCCCGTACTCCAGAGCCACGCGCATGCACGTGTCCCTGTAGAACACGCCCTGGACCAACCCTGAGACGATCACGCGCTTCCGCACCATGACTCCGGATCGTACGAGCCACCGGGCCGACGGCGAGGACGACGCGGCGCGAGCCTCGGGTCTGCCCCGCGTGCTCGTCCGCCGTCAGGCCGCCGTCATGCTGCCGTCAGGGCCAGAGCTTGTACGTCACCTCTTGCGGCGCGTTCGCCGGCTTGCTGTCGGTGGTGAATTCGATGTGCAGCTGGGTGAAACGCAGTTGCTCGGGATGCTTGTCCCAGCGCTCCGGGAGCTCGAGCCTGACGCTCACGGGGTAGGAGTGGAACTTGCCTGCGGCGCAGTAGGGGATGCAGTCATTCACGTAGTTGAGCCCGCTGCCCGTGGCGGTGGTCTCCCCCCACTTCGACCACTTGAGAGCGGTGAGGCCGTTGTTGCCGTCCCCGCAGGCGATCAAGTACGCACCTGGTCGCACTTGCGGCTTCGAGAAGCAGTCGACGACCACCACAACGTTTGCACGTGGCTGTGACCCTGCGGACGGGGAAGCGGAAGTGGAAGCGGATGCCGGCGCAACGGCCACTGCGAGCGCCGTAGCGGCATAGATCAGGACCGCTGCCTTCAGCTTGTGTCTCTGCATGTCTGCTCCCAGCCGTCTCTCCGAGCCCACATGGCCCTGCGTATAGACCTTGACCCGCCGCGCCGCGCGGCGCCCTGCGATCTGCGCACCCGGAGGCGCGCTCCGGACGGGCGCTGTCGACCTCCTCCCACCGGTTGCTCCTGTATCGACGCTACGACCGCGCCGGGGGACACACCAACCGCAAAGGTGACAACTTCACAGGGCAACACATACCCACCCGCATTCGTTCAGCAGCGTCAGGCGGGGGTGATCGTCCGGGCCCGTTCGTACAACGCTCCCGCTTGCTGGTTTCGCAGGTGGGGACGGACCGCGGCCATCATTGACCGGTACTGGTCATCACAGCGCCCCGACTGCACGCGTCGGTAGTCGTCGACCGGTCTGCGCGGCGGCGTGCGCCTGCTGCCCCGCTAGGAAGGCCCGCATCCTTGGCCCTGGCGACTGCGGCGAGGCGGCTGCCGCGGCGTCGGCGAGTTCCAGGGCTTTCGCCCCATGCCCGGGGTCGACGGCCTGCATACTCATCCGGCGCAGCGTGGTGCAGTGAGGCGGTTGGGCTGGGTTCACCGTTTCGAGTCGGTGAGCGTGGCATGGGTGGCGGCGCGTGTCAGCTCGGGTCGGCTGAGGACGTCGGTGCTGTCGATGAACTGATCGACGGCCCCGATCACCGGGAGGGCGCCAATGGTGGGGTCGGTGATGCGGGCGGTCAGGGCGGCGGTGAAGCGTTCGGCGTGCAGGACCTGGAAGGGGCGGCTGTGATAGGGCCGTGTGGCCGGGGCGACGGGGTCGGTGAGGGCGAGCTGGTTGTGCAGGGCCGCGATGGTTTCGTAGGCGTGGCAGAGGTGCTCTTCGCGGGTGTGCCAGTCGGTGGCCGCGAGGGCGGCGGTGAACTGCGGGGTGAGTTCGGGCGCCTGTGGGGTGCGGGCGAAGGCGCTGCCGAGCCATTTGCTGTAGGGCGGGTAGCGGCGGTTCATCAGTAGGCAGATCCGCATCAGGTCGCGCACCAGCCGTGCCGCGACGACGGCGGAGCCGAGTTCGTCGCCCACTTCGCCGCAGCGGCCGACGAAGGCTTCTTCTTGGGAGATGCGCTGCCACTGGCAGGCCAGCAGGTAGAGCCAGAGATCGTGGGGATACCAGTCGAGGTTGGCGCGGGCCGGGGCGAGCTGTCCGAGCCCGTCGTGGAAGACGGCGCCGGCGGTGACCTCGGCGAGGAGCTGGGTGGGAGTGGCCAGCCAGTCTGCCAGGGTGATGTCCTCGCGCGGGTCGAAGCCCAGTTGCGCGGTGAACCAGGCGGCCGGATCGGTGATGTCGACGCGGTGGTGGACGGGCCCGTCGGTCTCCTGCATGATCCCGATGCCCGCCTCGCTGGTCGGGGCGAAATGGGTCGGGTAGCCGCAGATGGTCTTCGGCAGACGGTCGGCGAGCAGTGCGCTGAGCCGCTCGCCGTGGCGGATGGCATCCTGCCGTGTCAGGAAGATCTGCAGGCGGGGACCCCACTCGTGGTCCGCGGAGCGGGCGGTGTCGAATCCGAGGACTTCCGAGCCGCTGCCGAGACGGGCGGCGGAGTGCACCACCCCGGGGGCTGCCTCGTCCAGCAGGGGGCGTACGGCTTCGAGGTAGAAGCGGCGGGAGAGCTCCAGGCCCGGGATGAAGACGGGTGTGGTCATGCCAGGGAGGGTGCCGGATCGACACGTGGCTGGTCGAAGACTTTTCCCCGGCCCGGCAGGTCAGCGGTTCAGCCGGGTGATCAAGTCGCGGTTGGTGGCGCGTGCGGCCTGCAGTTCCTCGGTGCGTTCCTCCAACTGCAGCTTCAGGTCGACGACTTGTTGTTTCAGGGTGGTGATGCGGAGCTTGAGTTGCTCGACGTCGTCCGGGGCACCGAGCCCTGGCTCGCGCCAGGCTTGCTCACGGAGGAGCTGGGAGAGTTTGTGGGGTCCTGGAGATCGGTACCGGCAGTCTTCGAAGGCCCCGACACCGGAGACATCCTCATCCAGGGCGACGAGGTCACCGACCCGGACGACCGCGCGCGGATGTATGGCTACCGTGAGGGCGAGACCCTGGTCCGGCAACGCGGATCACCTCTGACCCTGACGCTGCCCGCGCCTTCATCAAGAAGCACGAGCCAGTGATCTACAAGCCGCTGTCGACGCCGCTGTATCGGGTGAACGGCGTGTCGTGCACGGTTGAGATCGGCGATGTCACTGCCGACGAGGTCGACGGCGGGGTGTCCGGCACGGCCCACCTGTTCCAACGCCGCATCGACAAGATCGCGGACGTACGCGTGACCGTCATCGGAGACCAGGTCTTCAGCGTCCGGATCGACTCGGGGCTGCTGGACTGGCGTACCGATTACGGCCGGCTCACGTACACCGTCATGGACCCTCCACCCGGCATCACCGAAGCCCTGCACCGCTATCTCACCTTCTTCGGTCTGGTCTTCGGAGCATTCGACTTCGCCGTCGACAGCGACGGTGGATGGTGGTTCCTGGAATGCAACCCGTCCGGTCAGTGGGCATGGCTGGAGCCGGAAACCGGACTGCCCATGGTCGCGGCCATGGCCGACCTACTGGAACGGAAACACCGATGAGCGACGACAAGACCCTTCGCGAGGACCTGGTCAATCGCCTGGCCGCCAGCGGTGACCTGCGATCGCCGCAATGGCGACAGGCTGTGCTCGACATCCCCCGCCACGAGTTCCCGCGAGGCGGCTTCTTCCAACGGGTGGACGGCAACGGCCCGACAGGCTGGGAGCCGGTCGTGCCCGACGCCGCCGCGTGGCTACCAGCCTGCTACTCGGACGAATCGCTGGTGACCCAGATCGCGGGCACCGTCGTCCCAGCCGACATCCAAGGCCGGATCCTGCGCCCGCCGACCAGCTCCAGCACCCTGCCCAGCCTCGTCGTTCGAATGCTTGAGGAACTCCGCGTCGAGGACGGGATGCGGGTCCTGGAGATCGGTACCGGCACGGGCTACTCCACCGCGCTCATGTGCCACCGGCTCGGCGATGACCATGTGACCTCGGTCGAGGTCGACGAGGACGTGTCGAGCCGCGCCCGAGCTTCACTCGGCGCGGTCGGCCATATGCCCGAACTCGTCGTACGCGACGGCCTGACCGGCTACGAGGCAGGCGCTCCGTACGATCGGATCATCGCGACCTGCGGCGTCCTCGACATCCCCGCGGACTGGTTCGCGCAGACCCGGCCCGGGGGCCAAATCCTCGCCACGGTGTGCGGCTGGCTGTACTCCTCCGAACTCGCCCGCTTGACCGTGCACGAGGACGGCACCGCCACCGGCCGCCTCCTCGGTGGACAGATCTCCTTCATGCTCGCCCGCCCTCAGCTCCCGCCGCCGCTCGGGATGCTGCCCGACATGAACGCCGGCGACGAGCGCGAAGCGGTCCTCGGCGCGGACGCCCTCGACGACTGGACCGCCCGCTTCGTAGCCCAGCTCGCAGCCCCGAGAGCCCAACGCGTCCAGATGTCGTTCGA
Source organism: Streptomyces sp. NPDC054841 (assembly GCF_053611045.1). NCBI lineage: Bacteria > Bacillati > Actinomycetota > Actinomycetes > Kitasatosporales > Streptomycetaceae > Streptomyces > Streptomyces sp. NPDC054841. The sequence continues at coordinate 4,521 of NZ_JBSGZO010000009.1, forward strand.
CGGCGGCTACACAGCGGACGTGCTGCTGGACGTGGAGGCCGGCTCGTGGGCGGCGCTGCACCGAGAGGGCCTCCGCTGGCTCGTACGGCAAGGCGGCCCGGGCCGTGTGTGGGACGAGGTCGAGGACTATGTCGCCCGCTGGCGCCGGGACGGCGCACCTGGCCTCGATCAGTTCCTCATCACGGCCACCCCAGACCGGCAGACCATCAGTTGGGCAACCTGACCTGCTAAATCAGCTGATCTCACCGTCACGTACGGCACCAGTGAAGATGTTCCAGACGTGCGCGGGGAACGCGAGCAGTGGCCCTCGGGGATCCTTACTGTCCCGAACGGCGGTTCGCCCAGCCACGCGTGCAGCCTCCACGCACTCGGTGCCGCTGCCGCCGCTGTACGAGGACTTGAACCACTGGACGGCGTCGCGATCCATTACAGCTCCCTGCAAGCCTGATCAAGACGACCTCGCCCGTCGGCAGCTAGGCCGGGTTGCTGTTCGGTGCGCCATCGTGCAGAAACCCGAGGAAGCGGCTCCACGACGTCTCCTCGAAGCGGAGACGCGGTCCGAAGGGCCTCTTGGAGTCACGCACGAGTACAGGCGCCGCATCGACGGCGACTTCGACGCACTCGCCGCCCATGCCGTTGCTGTAGCTGCTCCTTCGCCACGTGGTGGTGGGGGCCGTCATGAGAAGTGCTCCTCCAGAACTCTCTTGATCAGCAAGGTCGATCGCTGAGGGCTGAGGGCAAGTGCCCTGAGGTGGTCGAATGCCCTCGTGTACAGAGTCACGTCCGTGTGGTCCTCGAGGTATACAGAGTCGGTCAGTCCCTCCCGGTAGACCACGTCGAGGTCCCCCTGTTCCGGGAAGCCGAGGACGGTGAACGGGCCGGTGGTGGGGTAGGCGCCCGCGTCGAAAGGCAGGACCTGGACCGTCACGTTTCTCAACTTCGCCATTTCCAGCATACGTTCGAGTTGTGCGGTCATGACCTGACGGTTTCCGACGACATGCATCAGGGCGCTCTGGTGCACGACGATCCAGAGATCCGGAGCAGTGTCACTCATCAGCAACTCCTGGCGCTTCATCCGCACATCCACCATGCGCGCAATGCTCTCCGCGGTGTGATCGACCCAGGCGCGGCTCAGCTCCGTCGCGTACTCCGGGGTCTGCAGTAGGCCGGGAATGAACTCGCCTTGATAGTTACGCAGAGTTGAAGCAGCCTGCTCCAGGCCGACGTACACGGAGAACCAGGCGGGGACAGCGTCTCCATGGGCATGCCACCAGCCTTTCGTCTTCGACTCCTTGGCCAGAGATTTGAGGAGATCGCGGAGTTCATCCGAGGTTCCGTAGAAGCGACACAAGGCATCGACGTCTGACGGCTGGACGCGCCCTTGACCGGTCTCCATGCGGTTGACCTTGGAGCTGCTCCAGTCCAGTTCCTTGCCTACCTGGATGCAGGTGAGGCTGTGGTCCTCTCGGAGCTTCTTGAGCTCGATCGCCAGTCGACGGCGCCGAGCAGTAGGGGAGCCTGCCATGTCAACTCCTTGTGCCGTAGCGGGTGTTCCATCCCATCGGAAGTCGCGAGAAAGACCAATCACCCGATGGAGGGAATCCCTTCATGCACGTTGCAGGGAGGGATAGGCGCTGCAATTCTCTTACTGGGAGTGATGGAGGGTCACTCAGTGCATGGAGAGAGTGCAGGAGGTCGATCGAAGTGATCCATGACAAGGCTTGCGTCAAGCGGACGCCGTGGAATCTGCCGTTCTCCGCCGAATTCGGCGAGATCGCAGGGCTACGCCGAGTGTTGAAGCTATACCTGACGCTCTGGGGCTTGCCCGAGCTGGTTCATGCGGCACAGGTCTGCGTGACGGAGCTGGTGTCGAACGTCGTCGAGCACGTGGGCGCATGTACGCCAGCGACGCTCGCCGTCTCCATGAGCGGCACGTACCTCCGCATCGAGCTCCACGACCCGGACACCCGGGCGCTGCCCACCCTCCTCAACGCAGAGCACGAGGCGGAGTCGGGCCGCGGAATGGTGCTCGTGGACGTGGTCTCCGACAGATGGGGAGTGATCCTCCGAGCCGACTCCAAGGTGGTCTGGTGCGAATTGGCCACGGACCTCGCTGACCCGAACGGGCACACCGGCGGCCCGCGGGCGGCGCGCGTCGAGGAGTACCTGACGCTCTACGGCACGGCTCGACACCCGCAGGCGAACGGACCCGGCCGGCTGGGAGTGGCTGTCGCGGAGGAAGCGGCGATCGACATGATCGCGGACCTCCTACACTGGCTACGGGCGCACGGCTGTGATCCGGACGACGCATTGGACCGGGCCCAGATGCACTTCGAGGCCGAAGCCGGGGCGCCGATCCAGTGCTGACGAATGTGTGACGGCGGCAGCGGGCGCCTGCCGGATATGCCTCAGGGCGACATCCCACTGCTCGCTTCACCACCGCAGGCGTGAGGGAACTGCATGCACGCTGCATCGGCGAGGACTGGGAATGGAGCGTCAGCTACCGTGCCAGTCCCCGCCCTCAATGTCAGTCGCCCAGTATCTGTGCGAAGAAGCCCAGGTGAGGATCTTCCGGGGTACCGACGAGCAGAGCGCGGTCGAGCAGGATGTTGTTGTGCTCGCAGCTCGTTTCGGGGAGCATCACGCAGGCGTGGCAGGCGGCGAGGTTGGTGCCGCTGGTGCCGGACGACTCGGACTCCATGCAGAGGGGGTCGGACGAGCACCACTCGGCGCGGCGAACTGCCGAACGCAGCGTGCCGTCGAGAAGCTCTGGTTCGCCCTGCGCGACGAGACCGCCGAGGCTGCCCGCCGAGTCGCTCGTCGCTGTGTAGATGAGCAGCCCGGCCATGTCGTCGGCGGCGTAGAGGCGCTCGCGCAGGGAAGCGGCCGGGTAGCCGGCTTCCAGACTCCACTCGTTGATGAGGACGTGGGCGAGGGTGTGTAGCAGCACCATGCGAGGGGTGGCCGGCGAAGGGACGGCTCGGCTCGGGTCGTCGGCGCGCTGCTCCAGCACGCGCCCATGAGCGGTACGTATCCGCTCGACCCGGGCTGCCACCGCCGGGCCCTTCTCCCAGGCGGCGAGTCGGTCCTCGTCCAGGCGGAGGAAGACTCCCTCGCCACGCACCTCCATGGCCGGGAGCCATCGCAGGGGACGTTGGGAGAGCGGCATCTCCTTGGAGTCGGTCGTCGACTCGGCGTCGATGAGCCGGGTGAACGCCTTCAGGGCACGCACCTCGCGGAGCTTCTTGACCAGCATCGGGCCGGTGACGCCGAGCGGGCCGAGCACGCTCTGGTCGCCCAGCGGGGTCTCGCAGACAAACTGCTCGTCCCGGGTGTGCTCGCTTTCGTCGTTGCCCGAACGGAGACGCTCGTACTCCTTGTTACGCAGGGCGCGATAGCGGTGGTCGAAGGTGTCGGCCGCCTCGCTGCCTGGATCCTCTTCGCGCTCCGCGGCGAGCAGCGCCATCACCTCATCCAAGGGCACAGGACATTCGCCGCCCTTGAAAGCTCCCTTGAGGTAGATCTCGACGTGCTCCCGAGTGTCGTACTGGCGGAGCGCGTCCCAGTGCTCGGCGAGAGGATCCGCGCGGCCGCTGCTCCACGGCGGGATGGAGAGCGCCGACTTCAGAACCGGCTGCCACACCGAGGAAGAACCGCGCTGGAGCGTGCGCAGGGGGAGGCCGCACTCCTGAGCCGGGGCTGACGTGCCGAGCCACGGGCGGGGGCCTCGGCACTTGAGACCCAGGTCCTTGAGCGCGTTCCTGCGGAAGGAGCCCTCCATGGAGACCTCGGATGCCCGTCCACAGGTGCAGGACACGAGGATCGAGCGGAGCGAGGACGTACGCCCGGACGAGCGCAGTTTCAACCTGCCTCCGCATTGTCCGATCGGGGTGGCATCGCGCTCGGTGGAGCGGTGCACCCACTGCCAGTACGGGAACTCGCCGAGATGTCCGGACTCGCAGGCTACGACGAAACGGGAAGGGACAAGGTCGACCTCGCATGTGCCGCAGATGCTTCGTCCGACGGGCGGGTTGAAGTCGCCGTGTCGCTGCAGTTCGGTGCACTCGGGGCAGGAGTGCATCAAGGGGAAGCGGCGGACCCGGAGACCGTCCTTGCTGGTGTCGCCGGACGCGGGCGGCAGACGGAAGTAATCGACGCCCAGCACCCGGGCCAGGCGGCGTTCGTGGATCTGCGGAGACTCGTCACCCCTCCAGCTCTGTTCAGCCTCGTCCAGTCCGGAGACGATGAAAGACTCCTGGTCGACGGCTATGAGCGATCCGACGCCGTACGTGGTGATCGCCTGGGCGCGACGTACAGCACCGCGCCGCGGAAGATTGTGGGCGGGGGTACCGCCCCTTGCTGCGGCCCGGCGACGACGGGCGGGGGGCGGGGTCATCGGGTTCCCTCCATGAACAGGGCGGTCTCGGCGTCGACGTCACGCAGACTCCACAGCGTGGAGTACGCCTCGCGCTCGGACTCGTCGTCGTACGGCTTGAGGAGCGAGGGGGCACGGCCCCCCTTCGGTTCGAAAAGCAAGCCACTGTGATTGCTGGCTTCCTTGCGCCACCACTCGACGAACTCGTCGAAGTCCCGCGACACTGCCTCGGCCTCCTCCGGGGCGACCGCGCTCACACGGCCCATGAGCACGGACCTGATAGGGCCCTTGAGGATGTCTGCGTAGGACTCGACCTTGCCGGCGCTCTCGTTGGATCGGGCAGCCGGGATCATGATGCGGGCGAGGGCGACAATCACCGCGTGCAGGCCCCGTTCGCTGGCGCGTGCGGAGAAGGGAGTGACGGAGGTTGACTCGACCTCGCGGTAAAGAGCCGAGTGGAAGTGCTGGAAGCTCTCGTAATGGGAACGGTCGCGGGGACGCGAGGAGTTGAGCATGACCGCGACCAGGCCCGGATGCGCCCGGCCGACCCGGCTGGTGGCCTGGATGTATTCGGCGGTCGTCTGCGGCTGACCCATCACGGCCATGAGACCCAGGCGATCCACGTCCACGCCCACCGCGATCATGTTGGTGGCGAGCAGGACGTCCACGGTGTCATCGTCGGGGAGCTTTTTCTCGATGCCCTTGAGTCGTGTCGGGATCTCGCTGGCGTCGATCCGGCTTGTCAGCTCCGAGTAGTTGTCGACCGATCGCACCTCCACGCCCTCCCGCTCCGCGAGCAGTTCCAGGTAGGCCACCACGTCGTCATGGACCTGGAGTTCGGCCGCGGAGAGCAGCCTGAGGCTGTTGAAGTAGCCGACGAGACTCCAGTACGCGTCGCGCACCTTGTCCTCGGTGTCTGCGTGCATGGTCCGATGCAGCAACGTGGCGTATGTGCGGATGAGCAGAGTGGATTGGCTGGTGCCGGGGGCCAGGAGGCCGACATAGCGGCGACTCGCCTTCGCCTCCCGCGGAGTCTCCACGGCGAACCACGAGTCGCGGGAGTCCAGGCCGGCGGGCGGGAACTGCCGTACGTCACGGGCGAAGAGGCGAAGCCCCTGATCGGCGGCGCGACGGATGGTCGCCGTGGAGGCGATCACCTTGGGACCATCGGCCAGGGCGTCTACGGCGGTCTCGTAGAGGCCGGTGAGGGTGCCCAGCGGACCCGAGATCAGATGGAGCTCGTCCTGGACGATCAGTTCCGGGGGAGGGGTTCCGTCGTTCGGATCGTCGAGGTTGAAGAGTGCCGAGGTCGCCGGACGCCACGGCATCGAGGCGAACTTGTCGACGGTGGCGATCACCAGGGTCGGTCGGGCGTCGTACACCGCCTCGTCGATCAGGTGGACCGGCAGGCCGTCGGTGAAGTCGCACTTCGCGCCGGGGCAGCGGACGTGCATCCGCTTGGCGTCCTCGTCGACCTCGTAGTCCCGGGCATCGAGGCGGGTACCGCACCAAGGACAGGAGTGCAATTGGACGGGATTCTCGGTGGCGAGCCGCTTGCCGAGGTTCGCACGCAACTCGTCGAGTTTGGCGTCGGCCTCGGCCAGCAGGTTGGGGGTGGCGGAGCGCCCCACCCACATGCCTACGGAGAACTCCTCATCACCGAGTTCAGGAGTGTGACGCCTCAGACGCTCCATGGCACAGAGCAGCGTCGCGGCCCGCTCGAACTGCTGAAGAGTGAGCAGCCGCAGCGTGTAGCGCATGAGGACGGTGACACCGCCACCGTCCGCGCCCTTGCGAATGCGACGCAGAAAGGACGTCAGGGCGATCAGACCGAGGTAGGCCTCGGTCTTTCCACCACCCGTGGGGAACCACAACAGGTCGGAGATCTTCCGGTCGGGGTGCTCGCGGTCGTCGATGCCGGCCATGCAAAGCAGCACGAAGGCGATCTGGAACGGGCGCCACTCGCCGGCCGCCGGGTCGGGAGTGCCGACGCGTCCGTCCTTCACCCACTTGCTGCGGGCGCGCTGATCGGCCATCGCACGGTTGGCAAGCCGGAACGCCAGCATGAGGTCGGGCTTGTCCCGCAGCAGCTCGATGCCCTCACGGATCCGGCCGAGTGCCTCGCCGCAGGCCTTCACCTGGCTCCGCGCGGGCTTCTCGTGGATGCCGCCTGTCAGAGCGTCCGCCTCGGCCGCCTTCCGGGCTATCCAGCGTTCGTAACCCGTGGCGAGACCCTCCAGAGCGGCCAGGACCTCGGCGTCGGAGCCATCGGCCAGCCCCAGCATGGACAGCGTCGAGTTGTCGATCTCCGGGTTGGAATCGGTGAGCAGCACCTCCACGCCGGGCACGAACTCGCTCCGCACCTCGGGCACGGCGGCCTCATCGACGGTGTCGGTCACGCCGATCGGCGGCGGGGTCCAGTCCCACGCGGCGGAGCAGCCGTGTCCGATGGCGAAAGTCGGGGCGTGACGGTGCAGCAGCCGACTCGTCGCGATCTCGGGATCGTGGGCGAAGGACGGTGCGGAGCGCTCGACGAACGCGGTTGAACCGTCGGCGGCCCGGACGGTCAGCCCGCACTGGAACAGGGAGAAGGCGTCCTGGAGGTCCCATTCGCCGACCTTCTGAGTGTTGATCAAAGTGATGGTGACTGTGATCGTGCCGGTGGTCCGGTCGAGGCGTCGGACGACGACGTGCAGTGCGACCTTCCCGGGGACGAGTACGAGCGGTTCGGTCGGAGTGAGCGCGGTCACGTCGAAGTGCTGGTCCGGCAGCAGGAGTTCCTTACGTCGCCACTGCTCCCGCTGCTCGGCGGTGGTGCGGGCCTCGGCACGGCGGGCCTCGATCGGGTTGCCGTCAGCGTCGGTGGGTTCGTAGATGGCGGCGCGGGACGAGACGACGATCGACTCGCTTATGGTCGGGTCGACCGCGAAGGTCAGCCCGATGGAAGAGGGGCGCCTGTCCCCGGACGCCCCGACATCCGGGGCGGTGCCGGACTCCTCGGCGTCGTCGCGGGAAGGCACGGACGTGGTGTCCTGACCGTCCTGTTCGGCGGCCATCTCGACCTTTCGCTCCTTCGAGGCCTGCGGATACAGCACGCCGGTGAGGTAGCGGTCGATGGGCGCGTCCTGGGTGAGGACTTCGTCCCGGTCGTGGGGTGCGGCATCCTCGGCGGGGCCGAGCAATTCACGGCGGAGCCCGACCAGGAGCTCCTCGTCGCGAACCCTGTAGTGCTCGGAGTGTCGGCCTGCCACCTGCGTCATGCGCGCTGCTCCTCGTTCTTGTCGGCTCTCCGGTACCGGCCGATGCCGGTTATCCGCGGGACGATCCACACGCCTCGCTCACCCAGTCCGGCGTTGGCGCCGGCGGCCGTGCTGCCCGTCACGGTCTCCAGGGTGTCGATCCGCAGGCCGCGGATCTCGTCGGGCCACCAGGGGTCCCAGGTGCGGTTCACCTTCTGCACCTGGAACAGCTCCTCGCGGAACCGCCGTGACGCCTCGCCGATCTCTTGCCCGCCGTGCAGCAGGGCGTACGGCGGGCTCTGTGTCTCGCCCATCGGCAGGTCGTGGCGCCTGCGCAGCACCACTTCCTGGCCGGAGCGGACCTGTTCCAGGAGGTACCTCTGGGTGGCGACGGCCTCCGTCCCAATGCCGGGCGGATTGTCGCGGCACACGTCGCCCGCCTCGGCCACGATCCCGTACCTGTCGTACGACCGCCACGACCCGAGATAGCGGCGGCCTCCGCGCCGGTGTCCAGCCCTCCTGAAGTGAGGCAGTTCGGGAGGGGCCATGTGGTAGAGGTCTTGTCGGGTGCGTGTCATGGCCACGTACAGGGCGCGGGCCTCGGCGGGGAGGTCCAGCTCGTCCTGGTACCGCTTGTGAAGGGCGGCAACGGTCGGCGGGGTCAGCACGATCACCCGGTCGAACTCGAGGCCCTTGGCACGGTGCACGGTCGAGACGACGATCCGGGCGGTCTCCGGATCGGCCGCATCGTCGGGGAACCTTCCGTCGGCGACCGCGCGGCGCAGCCGGTCCACGTCGAGCACACCGCGCCCCGGCCCGCGCGCGACCCGACGCAGCACCGTGTGAAGAGCGCCGGCGTTCGGCTCGTACGGCAGAGGGATCCTCGACAGGAGGGAGCGGAACCGGTCCTCGGTCAGGCCGGCCGCCTCCGTGCTGCGGAGCAACTCGGCCACCCAGTAGGGCACGGGACGCTCTTCGAGCGGGCGCCGCAGCCGGTGCTCGACGCCGTGTGCGTGCAGCAGGCCCGAGACCACGAGGGCCTCCTGGTTGTCACGTGTGAGAACGGCGCACGTGTCGGTCAGGCCCCGCAGGCCGTCCAGGGTGTACTTGTCGGTGAGGTCACCCATGCTGTTCTCCGGGTCCAGGAGAAGGTTGCGCAGTTCGTCGTATAGCGATCCGGCCTCGTCCGGGTCGGTGAGCTGCTGGAGGCGGGGGCCGTGTGCCAGCGCGATCCGAGCCTCGGTGGTGGTGGCCCGGAAGTTCCCGGTGAGGCGCAGCTCCACCAGGTCGTCGGGGTACGAGAAGCGCAGCCAGTCGAAGAACCGGCCGGTCTCGTCGGCACGTTCGTTCGGGTCCGCGATCTGGAAGCCGTAGACGGACTGGGCGGCGTCCCCGACGACGGTGAAGCCGCAGCTGTCCTGGTACCGGTCGAGCAGCGTCTCCACCAGCTCGCGGCGCCCGCCCAGCAGGTCTTGAACCTCATCGATCACAACATGAGCGGGCGGGACGCCGTCGCCGATTTCCAGCGCGCCCTTCTCGATCGCGCGGGTTGCGGCGGCGATCCGCTCGTCGAAGCCGACTGCTCCCCACTCGCCGTCGGGATGCGCCTGGAGGAGCACATCGTAGGCCCACGCGTCGAAGGTCCGGGCGCGTACCCGGTGGGCTCGTTCTCCGTGCCGGGAGATCCGTTCGCGCAGTTCGCGGGCTGCTGCTCGCGAGAAGGTGAGCACCAGGATCTCAGCGGCCTTCAGCGCCTCCTCCGGGTCCTCGTGCCCGCACAGCGCATCGAGCCGGCGCACCAGCGTGTGGGTCTTGCCGGCCCCCGCGCCGGCGGTCACCAAGACGCGGGCGCCCCAGGGTTGCTCCACCACGGCCCGCTGCTCCTCGCTGAGCGGAGGACTGTCGAGGTAGACGTCGGTCACGAACGGCTCCAGAGGTGCTCGAACTGGGTGAAGGCGAGCTTGGTGTCGAAGTTCTCGATGTTGTCGCTGACGTTGAGGATCAGGCAGCTGTCCTTGCCGCCGTTCCTGGGGCCGCGCAGGCCGCGACCGATCATCTGTTGGTACACGTTGGTGCTGTAGACCGGCCTGGCCACGACGACGGCACGCGTGGCCGGCGCGTCGAAGCCCTGGGTGAGAACACCGTAGTTGGTGAGCACACGAATGCGGCCGTTTCGGAAATTCTCGATGCGGGTGCGACGGTCCTGGGCGCTGGTGGTCGAGTCGACGGCGGCGGCTCGGATGCCGCGGTCGTTGAGCATCGCCGCAAGGTACTTGGCGTGGTCCACGGAGGTGGCGAACAGCAGGGTCGGCCAGTCGTCCGGCAGAGCGGCCACCTCGTCGACGATGCGACGGCTTCGCTCGTGGTCGTCGGCGAGTCGCTGCTCGGCGGAGCGAGACAGCATCGCCATGCGGTCGGCGTGGGTCTTCTCGTCCCGGGTCAGCTCGATCTTGCCGCCCTTGAGAGTGCGGTGCTCGACCTGGGCCAGCATCTCCCAATCCTGCAGGTCACGGTAGGGGTCCCCGGACGGGAAGACACCCTCGTCGAGACGGCGGTTGCCGAAGCGGTTGACCAGGCGGCGGGTCTCCTCCTCGTTGGTGTTGCGGAACGGGGTTGCCGTCAGGCCGAGCAGATGGCGTCCGGTCTCGTACTGAGTGAGTCCCAACTGTCCCAAGATCTCGGTGTACCGCTTGGAGATGGCGGTGTGCGCCTCGTCCACGACCACCAGCGCGGCCTGCCGCAGCCAGGCGTACTGGTCGGTGCTCAGGCACCGCTCCAGCTTGGCATCGGTGGCGACCACCAGGTGGGGGTGGTCGACGACGTTCCCGACCTCGTTGCTGCTCCACAGCCGGCTGATGGTGAGCGGGCGCTCCGCTCCGAACTTGTTCCAGACGAACTTCCAGCTCTGGACGGCCTGTTCACACAACTCCTCGGTCTGCGCGATCCACAGCAGCGGCCCCTTGAGGTCGCCGAACCGCTTGACCCAGCGGATCACGGCCTCGGCGGTGACACGGGTCTTGCCGGCGCCGGTGGGAAGGGACAGCATGCCGCGCTGGGGGACAAGCCGGTCGAGCATGGTGGAGATGTTCCGGACCAGGTCCTCCTGGTAGTCGTGGAGGCTCGGGAAGTCCCGCGGGCCCTCGACGGTCTCGAACGGAGGGGGGACCGGAGCCCTCGAACCGGCGAACGCGATGGGCAGCTTCAGCTCCGACACGAAGGCGATGGCGGCCGACGAACCCGTGTAACCGACCGGCGCGTTGGGGAAACGTGCCTGGATGTCCCGGGCGTGCTGCTGGAGCACCCCGTCGCCGTGCGAGTTGAACGCCATTTGCGCGATCCGCCGCCCGGAAGGCTCCACACCTTCGGTCGCGTGCAGCTCGGCCTCCATCAATCCTTCAGGGAGCCCGGCACGTAGCGCCTCCGCCCCGATCAGGAGCTCGATCTTGGCGACCACGTCCTCGGCCTCGCGCACGGCCTTCCGTGCGGCCTGCATCGCGCTGTCCCGCGCCATGCGGTCCTGGTGTTCCAGGACGGCCCGGCACCCGGCCGCTCCGAGACCCAGCCCGAGTTCGTGGTCGATCAGGATCAGCATCGGCTCGGGGGGCAGAGGGACGCGGACCTTGACGATGCCGTTCTGACTGACCGCCTTGAGCTGGGTGGCGTGTGTGCCATTGGGTGTGCGGGTGATCTCCTCCAGCTCGGTGCAGCGCTGCACCAGGCTGTTACGGTTCCCGCTGTTCAGACGCTGGCGCAGGGCTGGGTACAGCTCGACGAGCGGTACGGGGTCCCCCTCGGCCACCTCGCGGGTCTCCCGGCTGATCACGTCGGCATAGCGGAGCATGCCCCACTTCTCGACCATCAGCTCGGCGTCCTCGACGGTCGGCACGAGCAGCGCGGGCAGTTGCTCGGCACGGAGCGCCCGGTACTCGGCGGCATTCACAGCGAGAGTGATCTCGTCGTCGGGGCGGGTGTCCCAGGTGTCGCCGATCCGGCAACGGGTCAGGGAGTCCTCGGGGAAGTCGGCACCGAAGCGGGTCAGCATCACGTAGGTGGCGCCGACGAAGGAGTCGTCTTCGTTACGGGACACCTCTTCGATGAGCGCGTCCCAGCGATCGGGTGGAACCTCGTCGACGGTGGTCGGGAGCCGCAGTTTGCGGGCCTTCTCGGGGGAGATGTCGGCGACCGGCAGCACGTCGCGGTAGGCGGCGAGCTGGGGGCCGACCGCTTCGCCGAGCGACTTGACGCCCTGTGAGGTGGAGACGGTTCCGTACTTCCTGAGCATCCAGCGGATCGGCGACATCACGGCCTGTCGGGTGCTTGACTGCGCGCCGATCTGGCACGTCCAGCTGTCCACCACGGCGTCGTCCGGCAGCGCCTTCAGAAAGGCCGCTCGGGACTCCTCGGAGAGCGACCGGAAGAGGTGCAGCGGACCGCCGATCGGGGAACCCTCCACCTTCATGCGGTTGAGAGCCGGGCGCGGAGCCCGCTGCTCCAGGCTCCGCAGATAGGCGGCGTGGACCGCTTCCCGATACTCCTCGAACCAGCTTTCGCCCTCCGGACGCACGGAGGGCGACGGCCGTTCCCGCAGGCCGATCTCGCGGAAGAAGGCGAGATCGTCGGAGTGGAACTTGGTGTCGACGGCGATGCTCGGGTCACGCTCCGCGTCGACCACCGCGCCCGGCAGCATGCAGTCGCTCACCGGGTGGAACCGCCCGTCTGCCGTCCGCACGCGCAGGGTTTCCCGGGCGTTCGGCAGGTGGTGGAGCACGGTGTGGGTCAGGCGGCGCCCGCCAGCTTGGCGGAACAGGTCCCAGAAACGCCCCCATTCGGCACTTCCGTAGCCGCTGAAGCCCTGGTCGAGGACACTGATGAACCTGCCTTCGACGTCCGCCTCGCGGATGCCGAGGAGGTTCAGCGCGGAGGCGAGCTTCTGGTCCCGCGCGATCTCGCCGACCACGTACACCAGCGACTCGCGCAACCCGTCCTCGGCGGCGCGGCGGAACACCTGACCGGGGACAGGGGGGACGAACCCGTGCTCCTCCGTGAGCACGACCTTCGCCTTGCGCGCCTCCACGGCGAAGGGCGACCGGGCATCGACCATGTCGGCGAGGATGCGTATCGCGGTCGCGGACGCCTCGGCGGTACCGCACTCGACGAGGGCCTCCAGCCACGCATGCACGTCGCACCGCTTGTGCCCGGCGGTACTGAGGACGTGCTCGACCTTGCCCGAACGCAGCGCGTCAGCCTCGGCGTTGGGGTGGAGCCAGTCGGAAGGGCGGCCGGGTGTCTCGTGCCACATCCGCAGCCAGCCGGCATGCCGGTCCTTGTCGAGACGCGGCGGGACGCGCAGCTCGGTCGGGACGCGCAGCACACCCTCCTGGTCGGGCAGCGACGGACGGACCGCCGCCCGCTCCCAGATCTCCCGGGTCAGGAACTCGTCGGCCCAGCTGATCGCCTCCTTCACACGGCCGGGCAGCAGCGGGAGGTACGCGGCGGGGTCCTCGGCGGGCGCCAGATCGGGAAGGGACTCGACCACCAACTCCGCCGAGACCCTGATCATCTCCTCGTTGAACGCGGAGGAGTCGAGCAGGTTCTGGCGGTCCTCGTTCGTCTTCCAGGCACCGTTGAGGATGCCGCTCAGGGACATCTCGTACTTGGTCGGGAAGAAGGACCAGAAGCGGCCTCGCCCCCGCGATTGTGGGCTGACGTGCAGCCCGGTCTTCTGGTCCTTCTCCAGTGCGGGCACCGCCCACGCGAGGTCGAGCGTGAAACGGTCGTGCAGTTCGCCGGCGTCGGATCGGGCCGCGGGACCAGGTTCGTGCGTCTTGGAGAAGACCCTCCAACGGGCGCTGACAGGCGGCCTATTCGTGCGCTCCTCGGTCACCGTGTGAAGGTCCCCGGACTGCTCGGCGGTGAGCACGCGGCGAAGGGTCGGACGGGGCCTGCGGTCATCGAGGACGACCCTCGCCACGTGGGGGGAGAGCAGTTGGAACCCCAGCGGGAACTCCTCGCGGGTCGATCCGGCGGTCGTCCGCCCGCCGTGCATGTCCGACGCCAGCCTGCCTGCAGCGCCGTCGAGCAGCGGAAGGCGGACGACGGTCGTGGCCCAGCGCAGCAACTCGTCGAGAACGGGGTCCTGCGCACGCTCGGCGTCCGCGTCGAGGGGACGAGCCATGCGCAGGACCGGCGCCTCGAACCGATCGCCCAGGCGCTCTCGCACACCAGGGACCGAACGGATCTTCTCGAATGCCCATTCGCGGTCGAATCCGAAGGAGCCGGAACTGCTGAAGAACTGCGGGGTGTCGGTGACGACCAGAACGGATTTCACGCCTACTCCGAAACGCCCGATCTGGCCACCTCGCTTGCGCGACATACTCATTCGGAGAATGGTTTCGGCGCCCTCGGCCGTCACCGGTTCGCCCTCGTTGGCACAGTAGAGGTGCCTCTCGGTGAGAACGACCTGGACGGAACCTCCGGGCTCGGTAGAAATCTCGTCGGCTGCGTTCTGTACCAGTTCGAAGAGTTGGCGGTCGCCGTATCCGCCCTGGGTGATACGGCGTTCTCCGTTGGCGTGTTCAGGAATGAGGCCGGGATCGACCTCGTAGGTCTGCAGGACGCGAGAGGACTGTTCGATGACGGTGGGAATGACCGGCGGCGGGGAAGCGGGCATTGCTTCTTCACGGCTCCTGCGATGGAAGGCTGACGTGATACTGACGACGAATTCGGGCGTGGAGCGGTTCCTGGCCCGCTTGACCTGTGGCGATGCGGTTCTGCGGCCCGTGATCTCGCTGATCGAGCGCCGACGCGAGCATGGGCCGACCCGGGTCAGCCGTCGTCGGGACCGGTGGATCCGTAACGGTGTTCGAAGAGCTCGCTGAATTCCTCGATCGTCATGCCGAACGAGTGGAGAATCTGCTTGCGTTCCACTTCGGAGCTGGCCAAGGAAATCTGCAAGTGTACGGAGTGAATTTCGCGCTGTGAATGAGGGAAGGGGGAGTACTGAGATTCCGCATCTCCCTCCTCGGGAGGGTCTTCCATGGGCTTTGCTTCCTCCGATCCTGATGGTCGAGGATCCCCGCATCGCAGGCGCGTTCGGGGTCGTGCAAATGTAAGAGGGCACAACTCACCCGTTGTCACACGGGAGTTCCCGAGTGAGGCGGACACCGCCGCCGTTGCCGATCCTAGAGTGCTTCACTCGTTCGTGTCATCCCCAATTCCCCGACGACTCACCGGAGTTGACGTCTCCGCTTTGCGGCGGTGCGTTCGCATCCGGGATTCGCCGATCGACCCTTCGCGGCTTCGCCCACCCGGGCGGCGATCTGGGCCAAGTGCTCGAATCGGGCAAATAGTGTGAACTGGATTAGTGGTCATCGCCGGGTCGATCGCGGTGATGTCAAACATCAGTTGACGCGTGTCGCGGTGTCAAATTAGCCTGTCCATGACGGAAGCACAACGACATAACAGCGGGGAGTGGGTGGCCACATGGAGGCCGGTGAGGACTTCGGGCCCTGGCTGGCTCGTCAGCTCAGGATCGCGAACAAGACGCAGGCGGAGCTGGCGGAGGAGCTGGGGCTGACCCGGGCCGCGGTCTCGGCGTGGATCACCAAGCGTTCGGTCCCGCGTCCGACCGTCATGGGGGAGATCGCCAAGGCTCTCGGTACGGACCTCGGCACGGTGCACACCCGCACCACCGATACGCAGGCAGGCCTCCCGGTCACCTGGTACCACCGGCCCGGCTATCAGGACGGCGGGCGCGATGGGGGCAACGCTGCGGCTTTTGCCTTCGATGCCGACGTCCAGGTGCTCGCGCGTGAGACCTGCCAGAACAGCCTCGACGAGCGCATTGTGAAGAACGGCCGCCCGGTTCGAGTGCGGTACACCATCCATGAACTCACCGGTGAGGCGTTGGAGGCGTTCCGCGCCGCCGTCCTCTGGGACGATCTCCAGCCCCACTACCAGGCGGTTTCCGAGTCCGCCGCAGATCAAAAGGTCGGACGTGTCGTGGACGCCGGCGTGCGGGACATGTTCGAGAAGGGCCGCCTGATCCTCCTGCGGATCGACGATTACAACGCCTCAGGGCTTACAGGTGACGACTACGACGACGGCAAGTTCGCGGCCGTCGTCCGCCGACAGTTGGAGAGTCTCAAGTCGGGCCGAGGAGCGGGCGGTTCCTACGGGCTCGGCAAGGCGACGCTCTGGGCGACCAGCGCGCTCGGCATGGTGCTGATCAACTCCACGCTCTCCGACCCTCATGAGGGTCGCACCGTACGCCGTGTCATCGGACGACTGGAGCTGCCGTGGCGTTTCGTCGACGGCAGCCCGTATGCAGGGCCGGCCTGGCTCGGTCGGCCTGACCCGGAGACGACCGGCGCGGAGGTGGTCCGTTCCTGGTGGGCGGACGAGGAGACGGTCGAACGCCTTCACCTCACCCGCGACAGTGACGAGCCGGGCACTTCCTTCCTCATCGTCGGTGCTCACGACGTGGCGAGCCTCGATCAGAGCGGACCGGACCCTGCAGCCGACGAGGACGAGAACGGAAGCGACGACGACGGCACCCGCGACATCTGTGCCATGCACCGTCGCCTTGTCGAGGCCCTGGGTCGGGACTTCTGGGCTGCCATGACCGGAGGCGGCAGCAGGCTTCCGCTGTTGGAGACCTCGGTGCGCACGCTGCGCAACGGCGAGGTCGTCATCGAGGAGGAGAAGGTCGACCCGTCCGACAAGCAACCCTCGCGAACCCGGGCGCTGCGCGCCTTCTACGAGGGGACGACCGTGGACCGGCTCACCCAGGCCGGACAGGTGGCGCTCCGCAACGTTCCGTTGCGGCTGCCTCTGTCCGGAGGAGGCCGCGGCACGCTGGGCATCCACCCCGGCGTGCTCCTGGTCACGGCGGCGGAGGATGACGACGGCGTGCCCAATCAGGTCCACTCGCTGCGCGGCAACCGGATGACCATCAGGAAGTCCGGCGTCTCCGGCTTGCCGTTGGGCGTCAATCCGTTCCAGGCGGTCCTTCTGGTGGGGCGCGCAGCCGGGGACTCCGCGACCTTCGCGGAGGAGGCCGAGGAGTTCCTACGTGCCGCCGAACCGCCCGAACACGACCGCTGGGGGCAGACCGAGGAGCTGACCCTCCGCTGGTCGCATACCGCGCACCACCGCATCTCCAGGTTGATCACCGAGGTCAACGCCGCTGTGAAGGGTCTGGTGGTACGGCCGAGAAGCGCCGGCGCACAGGAGAGTGCCAAGCTGCGCAAGAAGCTCACCGTCCCCCGCAAGGGCGCCGCGCCGAAGCGTGCCTCCGGGCCGGGCCGGCCGGAACTGGACGGGCTGGACGCCGAGATCGGCGCCGGGGGGGAATGGCGGATCACCGCCGAGGTGAAGCTGCCACGCGTCGACGAACTGCCCGCCATGACCCCGGTCGTCCTCTTGGACGTCCGGTCGGGCAGCCGCCCCAGGCTCGACTGGGCGGAACTCGTCGCCGTGGAGGGCTGTGAGGTCGACGACGGAATGCTCCGCTTCACGCCACGAGCGCGCCGAGCAGTCTTCCGAGGTTCCACCGACGCCACGAGCCATCCAGTCCGCACCGAACTCACGCGACTCGTACTCGAACTCCGTGCCGGTACAGGGGAGTGAGGCATGAAGTTCTATCCGTACAAGCGACTCAACCGCCCGATCACCTTGAGAGTGACCTCGGCGTCCCTGAAGCTGCCAGGAGGCACTCGCGATCACCTGGACACCTCGGCGTACTCCACCCCCCAGCGGACCGTGGCCCTGGGTGTGGCGCAGCAGGAGGAGTGGATCTCGGCCAGGATCGGTCTGTCCGCCACCCTGCCGCCCGGTGCCACCGATCCCGACGCCCCCTGGAGCGGTGTGCGAGTCCTGGCGGTCCTGACCGACGGTGATACGAACGTGCGCACCACCGTCGATCTTCGGCAGGACGCGCCGGGGAGCAAAGAGTGGTCCGGCGAGATCGAGGTGCTCCGCGACGACCATGTGGGGCGCGTCGGCCTCGCGGTCCACGCGGTTGCCACGGTCGACGGCGTACCGGGCCGGTCGATCACCGAGTCCGACGCCGACTGGACCATCGACGTGACGGCCGAGGAGCCACTCGGAGGCCTGCGCCTCGACGTGAAACAAGCGAGTTTCTCCAAGAGTGCGCGGGAATGGCTGCGGCCCTACGCCGATGCGCCCTGGGCCGTCGATGCCTCGGGCCGGCTGCCCCTGGTGGTGATCAACACTGACGTCGAGGGAATCGCCGATCTCCTCGGTGGCGAGAGCGGGGGGATCGAGAACAAGGTCCACGAGCTGTTGGTCTCCCAGATGGCCACAGATGTGTGGACGGCGGTGTTCCACAGCGCCGTGGGCGACTTGGAGGTCGAACCCGACGGCTCGCCCGTGTTCCCCACCGACTGGCGAGGGGAAGTGCTGCGGGAGATGCTCCCCGACGTCGTGCCAGGCCTTCGCGTCGAGGAGGCGCTCCGTCGGGTGCACCGCCGTCGGACGGGCGATTCGGGATGGGTGGAGCTCCAGACCCGCGTCCATTACGCCGCCGTGCGCCGCGCCGGTGCGAGCAGGGCGCTGGCCAACGTCCTGCGCGCCTTGCAACAGATGAACCGAGAGGACAGCGTGTGATCGAGAAGCCGCATCACATTCCCGAGCGGCTCGGCCTGCTCTCCGCGACGGCTGCCGATCCCTTCCTCACTGAGGACCTTCTCAAGGGAGTCCAGGGGCACGGAGGGGTAGACCTGGCCAAGGTTGTCGAACCTCTACCGGAGGACGATGCCCGGTGGGTGGTCGAGCCCCTCAGAGATCTTGTGGACGACGCGCTGCACCAGTTCAGGGACAACCGGACAGATGCAGACGGCTGGTTGGCACCCCGGTTGCACGCGGCTCTCCGTCTCACCAGGCGGGAAGCCGCGGACAAGAGGATCTGGAACCATCTCGCGCTCGCCGTCGCGCCGGACTACGTGGCGTGGCGACACGCCCCCGGTGCCGCACAGGGTCGGAACGAGTCCCGCATCAACCCGGCCCGCTTCAAGGGTGCTCCCGACCGTCAGTGCTTCTCGCGCCTGTGGTGGGCGGCGGAGATGTTCCGCAACGGTGACGACTACGCACCGGTGGTGGCGGCCTGCGCCAACCAGGACCTCATCCACAACGCGCTGCGCATGGACCTGGTCGACCATCGCCCCACCGCCCAGGCCCTCGTCCGCGTCCTGGAACGAGGGATCGCCGGCACCGGCCGTGAGCTCAACGGCCTCATGGCGGCCATCAACACCGCCGGCGCCACCCTGGTCTACGACGCCCTCGGCCCGGACGAGTCGCGTGACCCCGATGCGCTCCGCCGCTGGATCGCGGAGGCCGAGTCCGCGCCCCCGGTGCCGCGACACCACCTGCCGAAGGGACCCGACGAAGAGCCGGTCCCGGAGCAGTCGGTGGCGGCGCTCACCGACTACTTCACGGAGCTCTTCGAGACGGCCCCGGTCAGGGGCCGGACGCTTCAGGTGTGAGCGGGAGAGGGCATCTGCCCGTGAGCGGGTGCCCCTTCAGATCGCGGTGCCGGCGGATCTCCACCGGTACGGCGGGCCGTTTCCAGGCCAAGAGATCCTCGACGGCCCGCTCCATCCGGGCCTCGGTCTCGGCACGGCTCAGTTCGGGTTCGAGCACGTGTCGCAGTACGTGCAGGGCCAGCCTGGGCGGCACGGCATTGCCGATCTGCTGCGACACGTCGTTGCCCCGCCAGGGGTAGTCGACAGGGAACGTCTGCAGCACGCCTGCTTCGGCAGGGGTAAAGCGGTCGAACTCGGCAAGGTCTTCGTCGGTGCCCTTGAGGACCAGGCGGTTGCGCGACACCTTCCCGGTGATCGTGGCCGAAGGGGCGTCGTGGTCGCGTCGGCCACGTGCCTCCGGGTCTCCACCGGTCCCGTAGTTCGAGACCACGGTGAAAGCTGGCCGTTCGGGCAGGTCCTCCTTGATCTTGCGTGCCGACTGGAGGGCCTTCTCCATGGAGATGCAGGCGTCTTTCCGATCTCCCAAAGGGAGGGTCTCTGCATGGCCCACCTTCGACGGCCGTGCGGACGGGCCCCCTGGCTGGTACCGCTCGTGGGTCTCGGGCACGAGGGTGAGCAGGTCGGTGCGGAGCCCGTTCGGGTGGGCGGTCCGATCGAGACGGGCCATCAGGACCGCTCGTCGTCGGGTCTGCGGGACACCAAACTCCTCAGTGTGCATGAGCTGTCTGCCGGTCCGATATCCGAGGGAGGCGAGTACCTTGGCGTACTCCTTCCACACCGGCATCACCGCAGGCACCTGCTCGAGGACGACGGCCTCGTAGGGTTCCGAGCCGGGCCGTTTGCACCGCTCGATCACCCACCACAGCGGTTGCAGGACCAATCCAGTCCGCTCGTCGCCCAATTCTTCGAGCTTGTCCTTGAGCTTGTTCAACTCGTCGTTCAGCTCGCTGAACTCCTTGAGCAGACCCATGAATTCGTTATCGGGGAAGTCGAGGCCTTGCGGTGCCCTGAGTTGTTTCAGGACCTTCTTGACCGCGTCCGTCGAGTTCCCCAGGTGCGCAAGTCGGTCCTTCATGGCCTTGCGCTTGATGGCCCTGAACTCCTCGACCTTCCGCTTCTCGGCCCTGACCTCCTTGGCCTCGACCTCCTTCAGCCTGAGCTCCTCGGAGATCTTTCGCCAGGTCCGGAAGATCTGCTGCCAGTCGTGGTTGTTCTCGGGCAGCACAGCCGCATGCAAGCGTTCGATGTATCGCACCACCTGGTCCAGCGCCCTGCGGCCGGCTCCGTGCCCGGCGACGGTGAAGGTCTGGCAGGGCGGCCCACCGGTCAGCACCTGAGCACGAGGGAAGAACGCTGCGCGGTAGTGCCGGACATCGCCACGGAAAGTGTCCATCCCTGCAGCGCTGCGGGTGGCGCATGCGCCTGCGTCCCATTCGATCCCGGTGACCTCATACCCCAGGACATGTGCTGCCACATCCAGCCCACCAGGGCCCGCAAATAGGTCCAAAATTCGGAAATCTGCAGGTGAGAAGTCTTCCCTGTGGATGTGGCTCATGGGCTGGAAGTGTAGCCGGCGATCGAGGGGGCCGGGTCCCGTAACGCATTGACCACCGCCCTACCGAGCGCCTCGCCCACTGCCGGTGGCACCGCGTTGCCCACCTGGCGGTAGCGGGCTGTCTTGCCGCCGGCGAAGTGCCAGTCCTCGGGGAAGCCCTGGAGGATGGCCGTCTGATCTACGGTGATCCGTACCAGTCCGTCGTCGCCCAGGGACGGATCCCATCGGAAGTCGGGACCGGGCGGCTCGTTCCCGAACGACTTCGTATAGACGCCCATCCGCCGCCACCTGGCCTTGGTACCGCTCGGTCCGAAGTCCGGGCCACCGTGAACCTTGGACCCGCCGACCAATGTCGGCGCCACACTCGTGGCCTGGGCCGCCCAGCGGTCGGCGTCCGGCCAGCCGCGGGAACGCATGGAGGGCCCAAGCGCCTCGCCGACCGACACGTACTCGTGGACGGTGGGGCGAGGCGGCCGGAAAGCGCTCGACCACCGGTGCTTGACGGCCACGAGGATGCCCTGCTTGCGGTCTTGGGGGACTCCAAAGGCGGAGGCGTTCAGGACGAACCAGATCAGCTCGTAACCGAGGTGCTCCAACTCCTTGTGGAGGAAATCCCGTATCGGTGAGAAGGAGTCCTCCTCGACCAGCGTCGGCACGTTCTCGACGATCAGCGCACGTGGCTGGACGGCGTGGACCAGATAGGCAGTCGCCTCGATGAGGCGGATCTCGGTGTCCGACGATTGGCGTGTGACCGTTGCGCTCGACTTCACGCGGGGGAGGCCGGCCGCCAGCAGATCGACGTCGTACGCCTCCGGATGGTCCACAGGGTCGAAGTCGAGAAGATCCGCCTCCAACACGTTCCAGTGCGGCCGGTTGGCCTTGAGTGTGTCGCAGGCGTGCCGCTCGATGTCCAGCAGGAGTCTGGGGCTGAAGCCTGCCTGTTCCAGTCCCAGAGCCAGGCCACCCGCTCCCGAGCACACATCGACGAACGTCAGCCCGCTCATCGATTTGATCCCCGTCCCCGTTGTGTCCTCCGACGCGTCACCGCCGCCGCGATACGCAGGGCCACATCCTCTGGCGCTTCATGCTCCCAGAAACGCAGGACCTCCCACCCGGCAGTCACGAGGTGGTCCGTGGTCTCCAGGTCCCGCGCCATGTTCCGGTCCAGCTTCTGCCGCCACCACTCCGCGTTCGACTTCGGTTGCGTCGCGTGTTCGGGGCAGCCGTGCCAGAAGCACCCGTCGATCAGTACGGCCACCTTGACCGAGGTGAAGGCCACGTCGATCCGGCGTCGGGCCATGCCCGGCACCGGGTACTCCACGCGGTAGCGCAGCCCGGCCGCGTGCAGCAGGCGACGGACCGCCAGTTCGACGGCCGTGTCCTTGCTGAGTTGTCTGCTCATGCGTGCAGAGACGGCAGGCGACGACGGCTTCATCGTGCTCAAAGCGGCTGTGCCTCACGATCGTGGCTCGGTCCGTTCGATTGACCGCCATGTCCACCCGGCCCGAGTCGATCGAGCCGTTGGACTCCGGACAGTGACTGCGGTATCGATTCCATCACGGGAGCGAGCCCAATCACACCGGATCTCGGGGCAGGCCTTCAGGCCCCCGGGGTCCCGTGACACTCCCTGTACGCCACCCCCGACCCGCACCAGCACCCCGCCCCCTTCGCCGGCGGCCAAGCCACAGCCTTCCCCCGGGCCGCCAGGGTCGTCGCGTACTGCGGCAGCAGGTTCGGGTCGGACGGGGACGCGGACTCGGAGGCTGCGAAGGCCTCGTACGACGGGACCGTGCCGGTGACGATGCCCAGGTTGCCCGTGCCCGTGGAGGAGAGGTCGCGGAGGGCGGACTCGATGGCCGTGAGGTGGGTCTCGTGGGTGGGGTACTCCGCAGCCAGTGAGGGGTACGCGGTCAGGAGTTCGGTGAGTTCCGGGGCCGGCCAGTGGAGGACCGCGACCGGGAAGGGGCGGGAGAGGGCCGCGCGGTAGGTGCCGAGTTCGGTGCGGAGGCGGGCGATTTCGGCGCGGAGTTCGGTGGGGTCCGAGGAGCCGAGGGCCCAGAGGCGCTTGGGGTCGTGGAGCTCGTCGAGGGGGACGGCCGCGGTGTGGAGGCGGTCCGCCAGGGAGTCCCAGGCGTCGTGGGGCAGGGCCAGCAGGCGGCGGACGCGGTGGCGGCCGGTGAGGAGGGACTGGGACGGGTACGGGATCTCGTCGTCCGGGTCGACGAGCAGGGTCACCGCCGTGGTGAACGTGGAGTGGGCCGCGTCGAGCTCGTCGTGGGCCTCGAGGGTCTCGGCGACGATCTCCCACGCGGCCGCGTCGTCCGGGGCGGCCGCGCGGATGCCCTCGATGATCGCGCGAGCCTCCGCGTCGTGGCCGTACTCCCACAGGTTCGCCGCCTGGAGCGCCTTGATCAGGTGCGGGTTCTCCGGGGCGTCGGAGAGGAGACGGTCGTACAGGCCGGTCGCGTGGTCGCGGTCGCCGGCCAGCTCCAGATGGGCCGCGGCCTGCAGCAGAAGTGGTTCTCGGTCCTCCGGATACTGCTCCGCTGTGCGCAGCAGACGCTCGGCTTCGGCGGTGTGGTCGGCAGGCGTGTCGGGGCGCATGCAGCACACCGTACTGCTGTACGGGGCTCCTCAGGGGCCTGGTTACTTGGAGGGGCTGCCCTTATCGTGCGGGCCGTGCGGGAGCGGATGCCCGGGCGGAGAGCCGGGCGAAGATCTGAGCGGAGTTCCGAGCGGATTCCTGTGGTCGTACAGGGGCGGCGGACCCGGGGCGGCCGGGTGCGCGGCACGGTGCGCGGCCGGGTCACGCTCGCCCGCGGGCTGTGGGTCGGAGCCGAGTTCACGGTGACCTTGGGTGTGGTGGTGCTGCTGCTCGTCGTTCATCAGCTCTGGTGGACCAATCGGCAGGCCAAGGAGGGTGCCGGCCGTCAGGTCCAGGCCCTGGAGCGGGAGTGGGGGGAGGCCGCCCCGGAGGCCCCTGAGACCGGCGCCGACGGCGCTGATGCGGACCCGGCGCCGGATGCCGAGGGGAGCGCGTCGGGGACGGGGGAGGGGGCTGGTGGCGGGGCAGGTGGCCAGGCGGCCCGGCAGAGCACGCCCCGCTGGGACCAGGCCTACGCCGTCCTCCGCATCCCCCGGCTCGGGGTCGTCGCCCCCGTCGCGCAGGGCATCGCGAAACGGGGTGTTCTCGACAAGGGGTACGTGGGGCACTATCCACAGACCGCGCAGCCCGGGCAGCCCGGCAACTTCGCGGTCGCCGGGCACCGCAATACGCACGGCGAGCCGTTCCGGTACATCAACCGGCTGCGGAACGGGGACAGGGTCGTGGTCGAGACGCGGGCAGGGGTTTTCACCTATGTGGTGGACAAGGGGCTGCCTCAGACATCCGCGCGCGACGGCGGGGTGATCGCGGCCGTGCCGCGGAGTGTGGTGAAACCGGGGTACGGGTACAACGAGCCCGGCTATTACGTGACGTTGACGACCTGCACGCCCGAGTACACGTCCAAGTACCGGTTGGTGGTGTGGGGGAAGCTCGCCTCGATGAAGCCTCGATGAGGCCCCGATGCGGCTCGGTGGGGCCCCGATGAGGCCGCTATAGGCGGTCACCGGTGGACCGTCCCGTCGTCGGTCGGCGTGCCGGTCGGCACATCTCAGCTCATGCCGGTGATCCGTCACTTGTTCATGCCTACCCGCAGGGGCGGGTAGTTGTCATGATCCAGGCATGAGTAGCAGCACCAGCAGCAAAGCGCCCGTATACGAGGCGCGGTACGGGTTCGACCGTCGGACCGTCGCGGTCCTGGGTGGTTCCGCCCTGTTCTGTGCGTGCCTGCTGATACCGGGGGTCGGCTTCTCCTGGGGACAGCGGATCGCGGTCGTGGTCCTGTTCGGCGGCGGAGGGTTGCTCATGGCCGCGGGGGCGCTGACCCGGAAAGTGGCGTTCCGCGTCGACGAGTCGGGCGTACTCCTCGGCGGAAGCCCCCTCCGCTACCGGGCCACCACCGTCCATGTGCCCTGGGAGGACATCACGGCCGTGGTCCTCTGGCAGCAGCACGTGCAGCATGCGACCATCCCGTGGATCGGCGTGGCTCGCCCTGAGGGCGCGCCCCCGCTGCCGGGCCCCGGGCAGGGGCGGCTCGCTCGCGCCGTGGGCGGGGCGCTCGCGCCCGTACCGGTCGACCTGCTCCTGGCGTCCAGAGCCGTGAACGGTTGGCGCCTCGACAAGGGCCGGCTCGGTGCCGCCGTTGCGCACTTCGCGCCGGGCATGCAGATCGTCGACGGCCACTAGCGGGGGGCAGTTGGAACTGCGCGTCCGGGCCGGAACGCCAGCACCGCAGCCGTGCCCAGCAGCGACAGCCCGGCCGAGACGATCAGCGCCGCGTTCGTACCGGCCGCGGAGACCGCGATCATCAGGGCCACGCCCGCGGCCGAACCGATGTAGCGGGCCGTGTTGTTGGCGCCCGAGCCCATCGCCGCGCGTTCCGGTGGTACGGATTCGACGGCGAGGTGGGGGAGCGCGGCGTTGAGCAGGCCGCTGCCCACTCCGGCCACGACCAGGCCGGGCAGCAGACGTACCCAGCTGCCCGTTCCGGACACCGCGCCGAGCATCGCGAGCACCCCCGCCGCCGACAGGGCAAAGCCCAGGGCCAGTTGGTGCCGGGCGGCGACACGGCCCGCCAGTCGCTTCGTCTGGAGGGCGACCAGGAAGGCCGTACCCGACCAGAGCAGGAACAACCATGCGGTGCCGAGCGGGGACATCCCCGCAGCCCGCTGGAGCAGCGTCGGGAGGTAGCTGAACAGGCCGATCACGGCGAGGCCCGTGAACAGCCCGCCCGACGAAGCGGCAAGGAAGAGCGGGCGCCGGAACAGCCCGAGGTCGATCATAGGGGTCGTGGTCCTGCGCTCGACCAGCACGAACAACGCGAGCAGGGCCACGGACGCGGCCGTCAGCAGCCCGACCGGCGCGCGCAGCCAGCCGTCGCGGCCCAGGGTCAAGGCCGTGAGCAGCGCGGTCAGCGACAAGCCGAGGGACAGCGCGCCGGGCAGATCGGGGCGGCCGCCGCGTGGTGCGCGGGATTCGGCCAGGATGCGGAAGGCCGCGGCGCCGGTCGCGAGAGCGACGACCGCGAGGACGTCGTACACGAGCCGCCAGTCGAGCGTGCCGAGGGCGCCGGCCAGCAGTGGCCCGAGTGCGATCCCCGCGCTGACGAACGCTCCCCACACGCCGGTCGCCCTGATCCGCGCGGAACCGGCCGGGAAGGCGTGGACGAGCAGGCCGAGGCTGCTGGCGAGGATCGCCGCGCTCGCGGCGCCCTGGGCGATACGGGCGAGGGTGAAGGTCAGGGTCGAGCCGGCGAACGCGCCGAGCCCGGTCGTGAGACCGAGCGCGAGCGTGCCGGCGACGAACACGCGGCGCCGGCCGTAGTCGTCCGCGAGGCTGCCTGCGACGAGGAGGAGGGCGGCGAGGCCGAGCGGGGTGCCGTTGAGCAGCCATGCCTGCGCGGAGGGTGGGGTTCCGAATGCCGCCGTCATGTTGGGGAGCGTGAGCATCGGCGCGGTGTAGTTCATGAGCGCGACGGCCGTCGCGACGCTGGTGACGGCGAGCGTCGCACCGGGGCGGGGACCGGGGTGGGGGCTGGGCCGGTAGCCGGTGGTCGGGTGGGCTTCCCCGGTCGCGTACGGCGCTGCAGACTGGGGCTCTGCGGACCGCTGCTCGTTGGACTGCTGCTCTGCGGGCCGCTGCCCGGTGGACCGAGGCCGCGCGGTGTGTGTGGGCCGTGCCGGGTGTGCCATGTGCTCCCCAAGTCGAGTCGAGTCGAGTCGTGCGGCTGGGCAGGGCCTGGCCCGGATCCGGCCGGGCAAGGTTCGGTGAATGAACCTGGCGCCTGTTCCGACCGTAACATGCTTGGTTCGGTCAATGAACCTTCAGCGGTTACGCTGGGGTCATGGCTCTGGGTAAGGACTACGCGGCACAGCAGTGCTCCATCGCCCGCGCGCTCGAGGTCATCGGTGAACGGTGGACACTCCTCGTTGTGCGCGACGCATTCTTCGGCGTGCGCCGTTACAACGACTTCCTCATCCACCTCGGCGCCCCGCGCGCCGTGCTGGCCGGGCGGCTGCAGGCACTCACCCGGGCCGGGGTGCTGGAGAAGCGCCGCTACCAGGAGTCCCCGCCGCGCGACGAGTACGTCCTCACCGAGCACGGGCTGGCGCTGTGGCCGACCGTCCGATCGCTCGGGGCGTGGGGTCAGGGCCTTCCGGGCGCTCGGCAGATGCGGATCTTTCGCCATGCGGCGTGCGGTACGGAACTGGGTGCCTACGGCGAATGCCCTGCCTGTGGGGTCGGGGTACCGCCCGCCGATATCGAGATGCGCCCGGGGCCCGGCCTCGATCAGGACCCCGCGGACCCGGTCAGCCGTGCGCTGCTCAAGCCGCGCCGACTCCTGGAGCCGCTCGAAGCGGAGCGCGTGTGAGCGCACTGTGCGGGTTATCCACAGGGAACCCGGAGCGGATTTTGCTCGTGTATAACGAATGAAGGTTCGTATCGCCCGTACGGGATCGCTCCGTACGAGGAAGGGCGAGGAAGAGCACAGAGCACAGAGCAGTGAGCAGTGAGCAGTGAGCGCAGAGCAGGGAGCTCTGTGCGAAGAAGGCGTAGAGGGAAGAGAGAGGAGGCGCTCGTGACCGGACAGATGCTGCGTGCCCTGCGGCCGATCGCTTTGCTGCTCTTCGTTCTCGTCGAAGTCTTCGTGGCCGAAGGCATCGGACTCTCCGTCGCCGTCGCGCTTGCCGCCACCGCCGCGGCGGGCGCCGCGCTCGTCGCCTGTGCGTTGGTCCTCTCGCGGTCCGTTCCGCGGGTGCCGCGCACGCGAATACGGACAGCGATACGTGACCGCGAGCGGCGTACGGCTTTCCTGCCACAGCGCGATCCCGACGCATCGGGCCGCACCAGGCCCCGAGCCCCGGGCCGTCCCTGCACGACGGCCGCGTAGGGGCACCCTCACTTCATCCGCGCATCTGCTCATCCAGGCGTCCCGGCATCCGGGCATCCGGGCATCTGCGCATCTGCCCAGCCGCGTACTTTCCGGTACCCCTTCGCGGGTCGTCATGCCGACATGTCTGTTTGTTTCCGGCACGACGAGACCCGGAGGGCCTCCATGTCCGCTTTCGCCTCTTTCACTCCCGTTTTCGCTTCGCTGGTCGAGCGGCTCGCCGATGTGGTCCAGCCGCTCTTCCAGGGCTCTGCCACCGCCGCGGCGATCATCCTGTTCACCGCGCTGATACGGCTCGCCGTCCATCCCCTCTCGCGTGCGGCCGCGCGCGGGCAGAAGGCTCGCACCCGGCTCGCGCCGCAGGTCGCCGAGCTGCGCAGGAAGCACGGCAAGGACCCGGAGCGACTGCAGAAGGCGGTTCTGGAGCTGCATGCCAGGGAGAAGGTCTCGCCGCTGTCGGGGTGTCTGCCCAGCCTGATGCAGCTGCCGGCGTTCTTCCTCATGTACCACCTCTTCTCCAGCTCGGAGATCGGTGGCGAGGCGAACGGGCTGCTCGGGCACAGCCTGCTCGCCGCCCCGCTCGGCAGCAGGTGGGCGGACGCGCTCGGGGATGGTGGGGTGTTCGGGCCGGCCGGGCTGGTGTACGTCGCGCTGTTCGGGATCGTCGCCGCCGTGGCCACGTTCAACTACGTCCGCACCAAGCGTCAGCTGGCGGCCGCCGGTCCGCTGGATCAGGGGCAGCAGCTGCCGGGGATGGGGGCCATGACGAAGGTGATGCCGCTGCTCTCGTTCGCCACGCTCGTCACCGTCGCCGTGGTTCCGCTCGCCGCCGCGCTCTATGTCGTCACCAGCACCACCTGGAGCGCGGTGGAGAGGGTGTTCCTCTACCGGGACACGCCGGTGGCCGGTGCCCTGGCTACCGCTGGGTAACGGTCCAGGTTGTGAACGGGGTCTTGCAGGCTGGTCCGATGTCTTGGAGGATCGACCAATCCTCCAATGAGCCGCACAGTGCCCCTGCCTTACGGCGGGGGACCCTCAGCCGGGGCTACCTCGACCACAGGGAGAAGAAACATGAAGCTGCTGCGTGTCGGTGCGGCGGGTTCTGAACGTCCGGCGCTGCTCGACCAGGACGGGACGACGCTGCGGGATCTGTCCGGGCTGGTGGCGGACATCGACGGCGAGCTGCTCGCCGACGATGCCGCGCTCGGCCGGATCCGGGAGGCGGCCGAGGCGGGTGAGCTGCCCGTGCTCGACGCGACCGGGCTGCGCATAGGCCCGCCGCTGGCGCGCATCGGCAAGGTCGTGTGCATCGGGCTGAACTACCACGACCACGCGGCGGAGACCGGTGCGGCGACGCCCGCCGAGCCCGTCGTCTTCTTCAAGGCCGCGGACACGGTCGTCGGCCCGAACGACACCGTGCTCGTACCGCGCAAGAGTGAGAAGACGGACTGGGAGGTCGAGCTCGCGGTGGTCATCGGACGTACCGCGCGGTACCTGGAGTCCCATGAGGAGGCTCTCGCGCATGTCGCGGGGTACGCGGTGGCGCACGACGTCTCGGAGCGGGAGTTCCAGATAGAGCGCGGCGGCACGTGGGACAAGGGCAAGAACTGCGAGACGTTCAACCCGCTGGGCCCCTGGCTGGTGACGCGGGACGAGGTGCCCGACCCGCAGGCGCTGTCGCTCAAGCTCTGGGTCAACGGTGAGCTGAAGCAGAACGGTTCCACCGCGGACCAGATCTTCCCGGTGGCCGAAGTGGTGCGGTACGTGAGCCAGTTCATGACCCTGTACCCGGGCGATGTCATCAACACCGGTACGCCGGCGGGTGTGGCGCTGGGGCAGCCCGAGCCCAAGCCGTTCCTGCGGTCCGGGGACGTCGTCGAGCTGGAGGTCGAGGGGCTCGGCCGGCAGCGGCAGGAGCTGAAGGACGCGTAACACCTCCCGGCGGTGGTCCCGGCCCGGTGGTCCCGGCCCGGGGCCCGGTCAGGTGGTCCGGTCAGGTGGTCCGAGCGTGGCCAGGCCAGGTGGTCTTGGCCAAGTGGTCCCGGGTCGGTGGTCCCGGGCCGGCTCGGCTCTGCGCGGGGCCGACGGGCGCCGCGGCTCTGTGCCCTCAGCAGATGCCCGTGTCGCACCGGACGGTCACGTCCGTGTACGTGCCGGGCGAGACGGTCACGCCGATCGGGTGACAGCCAGGGCCTCGGCGGGCGGCGTGGACGAAGGGGCCGCGGAGGGGGTGCGGGGGATTCACCCCCTCCGCGGGCTCAGGTGGAGATGAGGCGCTCCAGCGCCTCCACCACCATCGCGTGGTCCTCGGCCTGGGGGAGGCCGGAGACCGTGACTGTGCCGACGACGCCCGCGCCGTGGACGCGGATCGGGAACGAGCCGCCGTGCGCCGCGTACCGGTCGGGGTCCAGGCGGGACGACTCCTCGAACGTCGTGCCCTTGGCCCGGAAACGGCTGCCGACGAGGAGGGAGGACTCGCCGTAGCGTTCGACGACCCGCCGCTTGCGGTCGATCCACGCGTCGTTGTCCGCCGACGAGCCGGGCAGCGCGCAGTGGAAGAGCTGCTGCGGGCCGCGCCGGATGTCGATCGCGACCGGCGCGTGCCGCTCGCGCGCGAGCTCGACGAGCATCGAGCCGAGCGTCCAGGCGTCGTCGTAGGTGAACTGGCGCAGCGTCAGCTGTCGTTCCTGGGCTTCGAGTGTGGCGATGCCGGCGGTGTCGCTCATGCGCCGAGCTCCACGGTGATGCCCTCGCGGGCGGAGCGGCGGGCCGCCTCCAGGACGTCGAGGGCGTCGGCGGCCTCGTGGGCGGTGACCGGCGGCGGGGTGCCGTCGCGCAGGGCGGCGGCGATGCCCGCGTAGTACGCCGGGTAGTCGCCGGGCAGGGTCCTCAGCGGGCCCCCGCCGCCGGTCAGCGGCGACTCCCCTGAGCCGACGCGGCCCCACAGCGACTCCGGCTCCACGCCCCACGGCTGTACGGGAGACGGGCGGTTGCCGTCGCGCAGGGCTGCTTCCTGCGGGTCGAGGCCGTACTTCACGTAGCCGGCGGACGAGCCGAGGACCCGGAAGCGCGGGCCGAGCTGGGCGGTGGTGGCGCTCATGTACAGATGCGAGCGCACGCCGTTGGCGTGGGTGATGGCGATGAAGGTGTCGTCGTCGGTCTCGGCGCCGGGGCGGCGTACGTCGGACTCCGCGTACACCCGGACCGCCGGTCCGAAGAGGACCAGGGCCTGGTCGACGACGTGGCTGCCCAGATCGTAGAGGAGGCCGCCGATCTCCTCCGGGGCCCCGGACTCGCGCCAGCCGCCCTTGAGCTGGGGGCGCCAGCGCTCGAACCGGGACTCGAAGCGCTGGATGTCGCCCAGTTCACCGTCCGCGAGGAGCCCGCGGAGGGTGAGGAAGTCGTTGTCCCAGCGGCGGTTCTGGAAGACGGAGAGCAGCAGGCCGCGCTTCTCGGCGAGGGCGGCGAGCTCGCGCGCGGCGGCGGCGGTTCCGGCGACCGGCTTGTCCACGACGACGGGGAGACCGGCCTGGAGGGCGGCGGTGGCGACCGGGACGTGGGTCTTGTTCGGCGAGGCGATCACGACGAGATCGAGCTCGCCGGCACGCTCCCACAGCTCCTCGGGCGTGGCCGCGAAACGCACGCCGGGGTACTCGGCGCGGGCCTGCTCCCGGCGCTCCTCGTTCGACGTCACGATCGTGTCGAGGGTGAGGCCCTCGGTGGTGGCGATGAGCGGGGCGTGGAAAACAGAGCCCGCGAGGCCGTAGCCGACGAGTCCGACGCGGAAGGGGGAGCCGGTGCCAGTGCCAGTCATGCGTTCCACTTAAGCAACGGTGTTGCCAAAGCGCAAGCGCGGCGGAGAATGGCGGGGTGAAGAGGACTAACGCGGGTGCGAATCTGCCGGTGCTGCGCAGCCACAACGCGGCGCTGGTGCTGGATCTGCTGCGGACGGCGGGCGGTCCCGGCGGTCCCGGCGGCGCGGGCGGTGCGGGCGGCGCGGGTGGTGCGGGCGGCCGCGCCGGTGCGGGTGGTGCGGTCGAGGCGGGGATCAGTCGGCTGGAGATCGCCGAGCGTACGGGGCTCACCCCCCAGGCCGTCAGCAAGATCACGGCGCGGCTGCGTGCGGAAGGGCTGGCCACGGAGGCGGGCCGCCGTGCCTCGACCGGCGGCAAGCCGCGTACGGTCCTGCGTCTGGTCCCCTCCGCCGCCCACGCCGTGGGCCTGCACCTCGACCGTGACGAGCTGACCGCGGTGCTGGTCGACCTCGCCGGCACGGTCGTCGCGTCCCGCACCCGAGCGCTGGACCTGGGCGGTCCGGTGCCGGACGTCCTCGCGACGGCGGCGGACGAGGTGACGGCTCTGCTGTCGCAGGGATCCGGACCGGTGGAGCGGGTGCTCGGCGTCGGCGTCGGGATGCCGGGGCCGTTGGATCACTGGACCGGGGTGCTGGGGCGGGTGACCGGGGCGCCGGGGTGGGAGGGCGTGCCGCTCCAGGAGGAGCTCACGGAGCGGATCGGGCTGCCGGTCGTGCTCGACAAGGACACCAATGCCGCCGCGCTCGGGCTCGCACTGCGCGGGAGGCCCGACAGCTCCGTCTCCGGCGAAGTTCCCGGTCCCGCTCCCGCTCCCGGTCCTGGCTCCGGCTCCGGCTCCGGCTCCGATTCCGACTTCGACCGCGGCCGCGACCTCGACCTCGACCCCGGTTCCGGCCCAGGCCCCGTCCCCGGTTCCGACCCCGGTTCCGGCTCAGGCCACGGTCCCGGCGCCGGTTCCGCTCCCGCCGGTTCCGGTTCCGGTTCCGGTGCCGGTACCGGATCCGGGGAGTCGTTCGCGTATCTCCATCTGGGTACGGGCCTGGGTGCCGGGCTCGTGCTCGGCGGGGTGCTCCACCGGGGTGCCCGCACGGGCGCGGGGGAGTTCGGGCACCAGGTCATCCAGCTCGACGGGCCCGTCTGCGGCTGCGGCAACCGCGGCTGCATCGAGGCGCTGTGCCTCGCCGCCGTCGCCCGCGGGGACCTCGGCGAGGCCGCGCGGGTGCTCGGCACCGGCGCCGCCAATCTCGTCCGGCTGCTCGACATCGACCAGGTCCTGCTCGGCGGGCGGACGGTCGTCGCGGCCGGGGAGACGTTCGTACGTGGCGTCCGCGCCGCGATCGGCGACGACGCCGTGCCCGTCGCCCTGGCCGACGTCGGCGCGTACCCGGTCGCCGAAGGCGCCGCGCAGCTCGTCCTCGCCCCCCTCTTCGGCCGCATGGATGGCGGCCAACTCGGCCGATAGAGCGTATTTGTGTGATTGTTCGGCTGTCCGGAGGCGTGTGTACCGGGGCGGCGGCCCGCCGCATGGCAGCGTCGGGGGCTACGACCGTCCTCGCCCGCGATCAGCAGAGGTCCCTCATGCGACTGCGCACCGCCCTCGCCGCCGGAGCCGCCACGGCCGCCATCGCGCCGGCCGTCCTCGCGGGTCCGGCCTCCGCGAACGACGCGGAGCCGATGCCGCCCGAGCCGGCGGCCCCGCGATCCGCCGGTGCACTCCCCGAACCGGGCGGCGCGCCCGTCGACCAGCAGCCGGCCTGCGGTGACGTACTTGCCCCCGCCTTCCCGGTCGCCACCCGGATCCTGGCGGGCCCGGCCGAGTACCGGGCGGGATCGGCCGCCGGCGAGTTCTCCATCGAGCTGACCAACACCACCGCCGGGGCCTGCAAGAACATCCATCCCGTAGTGGTGCTCGCAGGCCGGGACCAGGCGCTCACCCCCGATCGGATCCGGATGGAGTACTTCGACCAATCCCCGGGGATCTGGCGTCCCGTCACCTTCGAGTGGACCGATCAGGGGGAGGCCGTCGGCGCGCTGGGGGCCGAGCCGGGCGGTTTCGCGGGCTTCGCCCTGCCCGCCCGCGGCACCGTCACGGTCCGGGTGCGCCTCGCCTTCCCGGCCGGCGCCGTCGCCGACTCCGTCGTCGCCAACGCGGCCGTCGTCCAGCGCCGCGGCGCCGACGGCGACTGGGTGGGGGAGTCCAACGACTACCGCTTCAGCCTGCTGGCCGCCGAGCCCACCGGATCCGGCGACGCTGCCGAGCGGCAACCCGGCAAGGAGCCCGGGACGTACGGGACGGCCACGCCCCGCGCCCATGAGCTCGCCGCTACCGGCACCGCTTACCGGTACGCGATCGGGCTCGCCTCCGCCGTCGGCGCGCTCCTCGTCGGAGCCGTGGCCCTTCGTGCCGGCGCCCGCCGGCTCCGCTCCGGCCGCCACTGACGAGCTGGCTCACTGACGCACTGGCCCACTGACGTACTGACCGGCGCAGTGCCCCGCCGGCCTGCCGCCCCGCCGGCCCGCCGCCACGGAGCCAGTCACGGAGCCAGTCACCGAGCCGCTCACGGAGCCGCCCCCCCCACCGAGCCGCCCACCGGGGCCCCCACCGAGCCGCCCGCCGGGGCCGCCCACCGGGCCGTCCATCGGCCGTCCACCGAGCCGTCCACCGGCCCCCCACCGAGCCGCCCACCGAGCCGTTCACCAGCATCTGCGACCATCCCGGCGTGGACTACCCGAACGACCAGGCGCCCGGTGCACCCGTGCGCTCCGGCATCCCCGAGCACGGCCGTATCCCGAAGTACTACGCAGTGAAGGCCCAAGTGGCCGCTCTGCTGGACGAGTTGGGCGAAGGGGGATTGCTGCCCACCGAACGCGATCTCGCCGTACGGTACGAGGTCTCCCGCGAAACCGTGCGCCAGGCGCTGCGCGAACTGCTGCTGGAGGGCCGGCTGCGCCGCCAGGGGCGGGGCACCGTGGTCGCGGGCGCCAAGCTGGAGCAGCCGCTCTCCCTCGCGAGCTACACCGAAGGCG
The DNA here is from genome assembly GCF_053611045.1 of Streptomyces sp. NPDC054841. Lineage (NCBI taxonomy): Bacteria > Bacillati > Actinomycetota > Actinomycetes > Kitasatosporales > Streptomycetaceae > Streptomyces > Streptomyces sp. NPDC054841. Next base: position 39,028 of record NZ_JBSGZO010000009.1, read on the forward strand.
TACGGCGTCAGGGCCGTACGCCCGGCCGTAACCTCATCTCCCTCGACCGTTTCCCGTGCCCGCCGGTTCTCGCCGACGAGACCGGACTGGAGCGTGGCGAGCCCGTCTGGCACATGGAGCGTCTGCTGCTCGCCGACGACGAGCGGGTCGGCCTGGAGAGCACGTACGTCTCCGCCGCTCGCGTACCCCGGCTGGACACCGACTTCAACCCCGACTCGTCCTTCTACGCCTACCTCCGCGACCGGCTCGGGATCGAGTTCGGCGACGCGGACGAGCGGATCGAGACGGTGCTGGCGACCCCCCGCGAGGCACTCCTCATCGGCACTCCGCCGGCCCTCCCCATGCTGCTGATCCACCGCGTCTCGCGGGATACGGCAAAGCAGCCCCTGGAGCGCGTGCGCACCCTCTACCGAGGCGACCGCTTCAGCTTCTCGGCGCACTTGGGTTCCTGAGTCCGAGGGTCGGCTCGGGTCTGCCTCCCTGCCGGGGGTTCGGGGGTTCGGGGGTTCGAGGGTTGTCCCTCGGGAGATGCGGTTCGGCGCACCTCAGCGGCTGACCGGCCACCTCCGGAGCCCATCGCAACCGATGGACGGCCTGACGACGAAGCTTGATAACGGAAGGGTAACGGGTCTAGGCCAACCTTGATGGCCCGTTCACCGTCCCGTTGCCGACCGGCCCCCGATGGGTCACCCACCGCGAGGACCGTTGCCGTCATGCGAGTCATCGTCGTAGGAGCCGGCGTGGTGGGAACCATGCACGCCTGGCACGCAGTGGAACGCGGCCACGAGGTCGTACAGATCGAGCGGGAGGCCGAGGCCCGCGGGGCGAGCCTCCGCAACTTCGGCCAGATCTGGGTCAGCGGCCGCGCCGGCGGCGAGGAGCTGGAGACCGCGCTCCGGGCGCGTGAGTTGTGGGAGGGCATCGGAGCCCGGGTCCCCGAGCTCGGCTTCCGGGCCGTCGGCTCGCTGACTCCCGTACGGAACGACCTGGAGCTGGCGGTCGCCGAGGCGGCCGTGGCCCGGCCCGACGCCGCCGCCCGCGGCTACAAGCTGGTCACCGCGGACGAGGCGCGTGCCATCAACCCGGCCCTGCGCGGTGAGTTCGTGTCGGCCCTCCACTGCGAGCGGGACGCGGCCGTCGAACCCCGCACCGCCCAGCTCGCGCTGCGCCGGGCGCTCCTCGCCTCGGGCCGGTACACCTTCCTCCCCGGGCGCGAGGTCCGCGAGGTCATCGGCCGGAACGCGGTCCGCGACGACCACGGCGACGTGCACAGCGGCGACGCCGTCGTCCTGTGCACCGGCGCCTGGCTCGGCGGGCTCGTCCGCGAGGTCGCCGGTGACATCCCGGTACGTCGCGTACGCCTCCAGATGGCGCAGACCGACCCGCTCGGCGAGACGCTCACGACCTCCGTCGCCGACGCCGACTCCTTCCGCTACTACCCGGCGTACGCGTCCGAGGCGCTGGAGGCCCTCAACGCCGGCCAGGCGCAGCAGCCCGCGGCCGCCGCGCACAAGATGCAGCTGCTGATGGTGCAGCGCCGCGACGGCGGACTGACCATCGGCGACACCCACGAGTACGAGCACCCCTTCGCCTTCGACACCCTCGAAGACCCCTACGAGCACCTCACGCAGGTCGTCGAGGGCTTCCTCGGCCGGCCGCTGCCGAAGATCCGCCGCCGCTGGGCCGGGGTGTACGCGCAGTGCACCGACACCTCCCGCGTCGTTCACCGCCAGCAGGTGCGCGACGGCGTGTGGCTGGTGACAGGACCGGGCGGGCGCGGAATGACGTGCTCGCCCGCCATCGCCGAGACAACCGCCGACGAACTGGGCTGGTGAACCACCACATGACCATGAACATCGAGAACGCGAAGACCCCGAAGAACACCGAGACCGCGAACACCGAGAGCGTGAAGACCGAGAGCGCGAAGACCGAGAGTACGAAGACCGAGACCCCGAAGGACACCGAGACCGCGAACACCGAGACCGCGAACACCGAGAACGCCAACACCGAGACCACGAACGCGCCGAACCTCAACCTCGTCGTCCTCGACATGGCCGGCACCACCGTCGCCGACGGCGGCCTCGTCGAGCAGGCCTTCTCCGCCGCCGCGCTGCGCCTCGGCGTCGAGCCCGGCACCCCCGACCACGCCGAGAAGCTGGACTACGTACGCGCCACCATGGGCGAGTCCAAGATCTCCGTCTTCCGCCATCTCTTCGGCGACGAGGCCAAGGCCCAGGCGGCCAACAAGGCCTTCGAGGAGGCGTACGGCGAACTCGTCGACAGCGGACACATCGCCGAGATCCCCGGCGCCCGCGCCGCCATCGAGGAGCTGAAGGCCCAGGGGCGCACCGTCGTCCTCACCACCGGCTTCGCCCGCGTCACCCAGGACGCGATCCTCGACGCACTCGGCTGGCAGGGCCTGGCCGACCTCACCCTCTGCCCCGCCGACGCGGGTGGCCGCGGCCGCCCGTTCCCCGACATGGTCCTCGCCGCCTTCCTCCGCACGGGCGCGGTCGACGGCGTACAGCAGATCGCGGTCGTCGGCGACACCTCGTACGACATGCTCAGCGGCGTACGCTCCGGGGCGCGCGTCGTGGCGGGTGTGCTGACCGGCGCGCACGACAGGACCGGGCTGACGGCCAACGGCGCCACGCACGTCCTCGGTTCGGTCGCCGAACTGCCCGTCCTCCTCCTCGCGGAGGAGGACATATGAGCCGCAGTGGCATCCGGTTCGACCGGGTATCCGTCGCGTACAGCGGCAACACCGTCCTGGACGCGCTCGACCTGACCGTCGAACCCGGCGAGGTCATGGCACTCCTCGGCCCCTCCGGCTCGGGCAAGACCACCGCGCTGCGCGCCGTCGCCGGCTTCGTACGGCCCTTCTCCGGGCGGGTGTTCATCGGCGACCAGGACGTCACCGATCTGCCCCCGCACCGGCGCGGCATCGGCATGGTGGTCCAGCAGTACGCCCTGTTCCCGCACATGCGCGTCGAGGACAACGTCGCCTTCGGACTGAAGGCGCAGGGCACGAAGAAGACGCCGAAGAGCGAGATCCCGGGGCGGGTCGCCGAGGCGCTGGAGATGACCGGCATGGCGGCGTACGCCAAGCGGTATCCGCGGGAGCTGTCCGGCGGGCAGCAGCAGCGCGTCGCGATCGCCCGCGCGCTCGCGATCCGGCCGGACGTCCTGCTCCTCGACGAGCCGCTCTCCGCGCTCGACGCGCAGCTTCGTTCCGGGATGCTGGCCGAACTGGCGCGACTGCACCGGGAGTTGCCGGACGTCTCGATCCTCTACGTCACCCACGACCAGGTCGAGGCGCTCACCCTCGCCGACCGGATCGCCGTCATGGACAAGGCCCGGCTCCAGGACTGCGGCACGCCGCAGGACCTGTACCGCAAGCCGCGAACGGAGTTCACGGCATCGTTCGTCGGCAACGCGAATCTGCTGCCGGTGACGGTCGGCTCGGACGCCGTGACCTTCGCCGGCCAGGAGCTGAAGGTCCCCACCACCGACGTGGTCCCGGGCGCGCAGGCCACGCTCTGTGTACGGCCGCACCTCGTCGGGCTCGGGGACGGGCCCAACGCGCTGCGCGGGCGCGTCGCCGAGGTGCAGTGGCGGGGGGCGACGCACCGGCTGTACGTCGACGTCGACGGGCACCGCGTCAAGGCGGACCTGCGGGAGCTGCGGCTGCCTCCGGCCCTGGGCGAGGAAGTGACGGTGCACTTCGCACCCGAGGACGCGGTGCTGCTGGCCGCAGGGGTGACCGATGGCTAGTCCCGGTGAACGCCTCATGGAACGGCACCCGGCACCGGGGGTTGTGCCCACCGGTTCCGCCCGGGGGCACCTCCCAGGCGGAGCTCCGGGGGAGGAACGACTGCCCACAACCCCTCGCTGGGTATGGGCCCTGCCGCCCGTCGCCGTCCTCGGGCTGGTGTTCCTCTACCCCCTCGCCCTCGTCGTCCAGGAGTCCCTCGCCCCCGGCGCCTACGCCGACGTCTTCGCGTCCGAGGCCTTTCGCGAGGCGCTCACCACCACCGTGTGGCTGGCGGTCGGATCGACCGTCGGGTGTCTCGTCCTCGGGTTCACGCTCGCGCTGATCATCGCGTTCGTGCCGTTCCCCGGCGGGAAGGCGGTCGCGAAGTTCATCGACGTCTTCCTCTCCTTCCCCTCTTTCCTCATCACGCTCGCGCTGCTGTTCATCTACGGCACGGTCGGCATGGCGAACGGAGTGTGGACGGACCTCACCGGCGCGGAGAGCGGTCCGTTCCACTTCCTGACGACGCCCTGGGGCGTGCTCCTCGCGGAGATCACCTACTTCACGCCGTTCGTGATGCGGCCGCTGCTCGCCGCGTTCTCGCAGCTGGACACGGCGCAGCTGGAGGTCGCCTCCTCGCTGGGCGCGCGGCCGGCCCGGATCGTCCGGCAGGTGATCCTGCCCGAGGCCCTCCCGGCTCTGGCCGCCGGCGGCAGCCTCGTCCTCGTCATGTGCCTCAACGAGTTCGGCATCGTGCTCTTCACCGGCGCCAAGGGCGTCACGACGCTCCCGATGCTCGTCTACAGCAAGGCGATCCTCGAATCCGACTACGCGGCAGCCTGCGTGGTCGCCGTCGTCAACATCGCGATCTCCGTGGGGCTCTACGGGATCTACCGGGTGGTGAGCCGTCGTGCTGGTGCATAGCCGTACGGGCAAATGGGCCACCTGGGTCCTCTTCCTCGCCCTCTTCCTGCCGCTCTTCGCGCTGCCGCTCCTCGTCGTCGTCGCGGCGTCGCTCTCCACCAACTGGTCCGGGGCGTTCCCCTCCGGCCCGACCGCCGAGCACTACACGGCGGCCGTACGCGGCGAGTCGCTCCAGGCCCTGACCACCAGCCTCGTCACGGCGGTCACCGCGAGCCTCCTCGCACTCGCCATCGGCACCTGGGCCGCACTCGCCGCCGCCTCCCTCGGCAAGCGCGGACGCCGCTTCCTCGACGCGCTGTTCATGCTGCCGGTGGCCGTCCCGTCCGTGGCCGTCGGCCTCGCCGTACTCGTCGCCTTCTCGCAGCCGCCGGTGCTCCTCAACGGCACGCGCTGGATCGTGATCCTGGCGCACACCGTTCTTGTCACGGCGTTTGCCCACCAGTCGGTTTCGGCGGCGATCCTGCGTCTCGACCCTGTGTACGAACAGGCGGCGGCCAGCCTCGGCGCCCGTCCCTCGTACGTCCTGTGGCGAGTGAAGCTGCCGCTGCTGCTGCCGTCCCTGAACGCGGCGGCGGGGCTCTGCTTCGCCCTGTCCATGGGCGAGTTGAGCGCCACGATGATGCTCTACCCCCCGGACTGGATGCCCCTGCCGGTGCTGATCTTCACGGCCACCGACCGTGGCTCCCTCTTCACCGGCTCCGCCGTCGCCGCGGTCCTCATGGCCACGACGCTGCTCGTCCTGCTCGCCGTCTCCCGTATCCGCACCAGAGCCGGCTACCGCTGACGCGGTAGGTCCGCTCGTTCCGCAAGGAGTTGTTCATCGTCATGCGCCGCAACCTCATCACGCTCACCGCCGCCCTCACCGGCAGCCTCGCACTCGCCGCCACCCTCACCGCCTGCGGAGGCGACTCCGCCGCCTCCGACGAGAAGGTCGTCACCGTCTACAGCGCCGACGGCCTCAAGGGCGAGAACGGCGACGGCTGGTACGACCAGGTCTTCAAGGACTTCGAGAAGGAGACCGGGATCAAGGTCAAGTACGTCGAGGGCGGCTCCGGCGAGATGGTGCAGCGCGCCGCTCGCGAGAAGAGCAACACGCAGGCCGACGTGCTCGTCACACTTCCCCCGTTCATCCAGCAGGCCGACTCCAAGGGGCTGCTCCAGGCGTACGAGCCGGCCGGCGCCGACAAGGTCAACGGCGCCGACAAGTCGGGCGACGGCAAGTGGACCTCGGTCGTCAACAACTACTTCGGCTTCATATACAACAAGAAGGAGCTGACGGAGGCCCCGAAGACCTGGGAGGAGCTCCTGGACGCGAAGTACAAGGACAAGCTCCAGTACTCCACCCCGGGCGTCGCGGGCGACGGAACCGCCGTCGTCATCAAGGCCATGCACGACTTCGGCGGCGAGGAGCCGGCGATGGCGTACCTGAAGAAGCTCCAGGCCAACAACGTCGGCCCCTCCTCCTCCACCTCCAAGCTCGCCCCCAAGGTCGACAAGGGCGAGATCCTCGTCGCCAACGGCGATGTCCAGATGAACTTCGCCCAGTCCAAGTCCATGCCGAACCTCGGCATCTGGTTCCCGGCCAAGGAGGGCGGCAAGCCCACCACGTTCGCGCTCCCGTACGCCGCGGGCCTCGTCAACGATGCCCCGCACACCGAGAACGGCAAGAAGCTCCTCGACTACCTGCTGAGCGACAAGGCCCAGAAGCAGGTCAGCGAGATCGGCGGCGGCTTCTCCGCGCGCAGCGACGTCAAGGCCACCGACGCCAACGCGATCGAGCTGACGAAGATCCTGGAGGGCGTCCAGGTCTTCGAGCCGAACTGGAAGGACGTCGACAGCAACCTCCAGAAGTACGTGGACTCGTGGAAGTCCGCCACCGGAAGCTGACTCGAAGCCAGGAGTTCACCGTACGTCCGTGGTGACCCACGGACTATCGCGGAAAGATAACGGGTATGGACCAACGCCCCCGCTTCGGCGGGGGCGTTGCTCTGGGCGCGACTTCCCATCACGTCATCACTCTCCGACGGAGGACCCCACGATGCCGATGACACCCGGCATTCCCCGCCGTACCGTGCTCGCCGCCGGCGCCGCGACCGCTGCGGTCGCCGCCGCCACCACCGCAACGACCCTCGCGGCCGCACCCGCCGCCCACGCCGCGGCCCCGACCCTCCCGAACGGCGCCAGCAAGGACAAGGTGCTCGTCATCGGCATGGACGGGCTCCGCCACGACCGCATCGACGCGGCCAACGCCCCGCACCTGAAGTCGATGATGGCGAACGGCACGTACGGCCTGTCGCTGCTCTACGCCAACCCGATGGCCGCGACCTCCTCAGGGCCCGGCTGGTCGACCATCTCCACCGGCGTCTGGCCCGACAAGCACGGCGTCAAGGACAACTCCTTCATCGGCAAGAACTACGGCAGGTACCCCGGCTTCCTGGCCCGTCTCGCACAGGTGCGGCCCGAGCTGTCCACGTACGCGGCCGTCGACTGGAAGCCGCTGGACACCCAGGGCACGGTCACCCCCGGGGCCGACGCCAAGCTGGTCCTCGACGGTGACGCGCAGGGCTATCCGGGCCACGACGCCACCATCGCCGCCGACACCGAGTCGATCCTGCGCAACCAGAACCCGGACGTCCTCTTCGTCTACTTCGGCAACACGGACGTCGTCGCGCACGCGAACGGCACCGGCCAGAAGTACCTCGACGCCATCGCCGTCCAGGACGGCTACGTCGGCCGGCTGGGGGCGGCCATCAAGGCCCGGCCCTCGTACGCCACTGAGCGCTGGACCGTCATCGTCGCCACCGACCACGGCCATGTCGACGCCGGCGGCCACGGCGGCAGCTCCATCGAGGAGCGCCGGACCTTCGTCCTGGCGCAGGGCCCCGGGATCGCCGCCGGTGCCCGGCCCCTCGACACCCGACTCGTCGATGTCGCCGCCACCGTCTTCAAGCAACTCGGCATCACCCCCGACCCCGCCTGGGGCCTGGACGGCAAGCCCGTCCAGGAGCGGTCCACGGACTCCTTCGACGCACTCCAGTCGTCCCTGACCGCCCGCGTCGACGAGACCGGCATCCCGGCCTCGGTCCTCGGCTTCACCCACACCGCGCCCAGCGGCTGGTCAGTCATCAACAACGCGATGGGCACGGGCGGCGTCACCGAGTGGCGTGGCTGGTCCTTCGCCACCGACGAGTTCTGGTCCCGCACCCAGCGCGACCAGTGGCGCGAGCTCAATGTCCGCTCGCGAGGCGTCTTCGCCGTCGCCGACTCCGACGAGTGGGACGACAAGGCGAACTCCGGCGGTTACGACTCCACGCTGGTCAGCCCCGCGTACAGCGTCTCCGGCAAGACCACGGTCACGCTCGATTTCACCACCTTCTACCGCCAGGAGGGCAGCCAGAGCGCCCAGATCCTGGCCTCCTTCAACGGTGGCACGCCCACCGTCGTGAAGAGCTACACCTCGGACGTGGTCTCGCAGCCGCAGAGGGTCTCCGTCGCCGTCCCGGCCGGAGCGTCCAGCGTGAGCTTCCGCTTCCGTTACACCGGTGCCAACAACTGGTACTGGGTGATCGACGGGGTCAAGGTCTCGGCTTCCTGACTAGGCTGGGGGGCGCCGGTACATCGTCGTGGCGGCGCCCCGTCAGCACACCGCACATCGCACTACGCGTACGGCAGGAGTCCGCTTCATGGCAGAGCGCAAGCCGATCGAGTCCTGGCTCACCGACATGGACGGTGTCCTCATCCACGAAGGTGTCCCGATTCCCGGCGCGGACGCCTTCATCAAGAAGCTCAGGGAGACCGGGAAGCCCTTCCTGGTCCTCACGAACAATTCCATCTACACCGCCCGCGACCTGCACGCCCGGCTCGCCCGGATGGGTCTGGACGTGCCCGTGGAGAACATCTGGACGTCGGCCCTGGCCACCGCCAGATTCCTGGACGACCAGCGCCCCGGCGGCACGGCGTACGTGATCGGCGAAGCCGGGCTGACCACGGCCCTGCACGACATCGGGTACGTCCTCACCGACCACGAGCCGGACTATGTCGTCCTGGGCGAGACCCGTACCTACAGCTTCGAGGCCCTCACCAAGGCCATCCGGCTGATCAACGAGGGAGCCCGCTTCATCGGCACCAACCCGGACGAGACCGGTCCGAGTCCGGAGGGCCCGCTGCCCGCCACCGGCTCGGTCGCCGCGCTGATAACGAAGGCCACCGGCAAGGACCCGTACTTCGCGGGCAAGCCCAACCCGCTGATGATGCGCACGGGCCTGAACGCGATCGGGGCGCACTCGGAGACCAGCGCGATGATCGGCGACCGGATGGACACCGATGTGCTCGCCGGCCTGGAAGCGGGCATGCAGACCTTCCTGGTGCTCACGGGTCTGACGACACCGGACGACATCGACCGGTATCCGTTCCGTCCGTCGAAGGTCGTCGACTCGATCGCCGACCTCGTCGACCGGATCTGACCCGGATCTGACCCGGATCTGAATCGGATCTGAATCGGAACTGACCCGGATTTGACCCATCTGGGTCTGCTGGAGATGCGGAAACGGGCGGAACGCGTGAATCTTCTGGTACCAGGAGGTTCACAATGCGTTCTGTTCCGATTGCTCTCCGTGTACTGGGGGCGGTCTCCGGTGCACTGCTGCTGACGCCGCCCGGAGTCTCGTACGCCGAAGAAGGCGGACAGGTCAAAGTCACCTTCCAGCCCGCCACGGTCAAGCCCGGGGGCGAGGTGGAGCTGCGGGTCACCGGCTGCGCCGGAGGCCGGGGCTCCGCCACGTCCCAGGCGTTCGCCTCGGACGCGGCGCTGTCCGGCCCCGCGGGCGCGAGGAGCTCGCTCTCCGGGGAGACGACGGTCAAGCCCGGCGTCGACCCGGGTTCGTACGCCATCAGCGTCAGCTGTGACGGTCATGATCACCGGGGAGTGGACAGCTTCCAGGTCGCGATGCCCAACCCGGAGCCGTCCCGCCTGCTCGGCCAGGGCGGACAGGAACAAAAGCGGGACGAGGACGAGAAACGGGACGAGGGCGACAAGCGGGACCAGGGTCACGAGAAGCAGGACGAGGACAAGAAGCGCGACGAGGACAAGAAGAAGGACGAGGACAAGAAGCGCGACGAGGAGAAGAAGAAGGACGAGGAGAAGAAGGATCAGGAGAAGAAGAAGGACGAGGACAAGAAGCGGGACGAGGACAAGAAGCGCGACGAGGGCGACAAGCGGGACCAGGGCCACGAGAAGCAGGACGAGGACAAGAAGCGGGACCACGGTCACGAGAAGCACGACCAGGGCGAGGACGGGGACGAGGGCGAGGACGACGAGCAGGACGCGCTCCAGGACCCGGACACGGACCACACCCCGGTCGCTCCGGTACGGGCCGGTGGTGGCGGCGCCGCCACCGCTCTGGCTGCCGAGGGAGCCAAGTCCGCCGACACCCAGGGCCCCGGGACTCCGCACACCGTGATCGGGCTGGTCCTGGCCGCTGTGGCCGCGGTGGCGGTCGCCTTCCGCAGTGCCCGTCGCCGCCGTGCGGGTACGACGGACGAGGACTGACCGCCATGCGTTCCGGTGAAGGTACCTCCGGTGAACGCCCGTCGGGCACCGGTCGGCTGCTGACGGGTGTGGCCTGGGCGGTCATGCTGCTGGGCCTGTGGCTGTGGGGTCACGAGGCGACCGAGGGCTCCGGCGCCAGCTCCGCCCCCACGACCGGCGACGTGGCCGCGGTCGGCCGCCCCCTCGGCGTACCCCTGCCGCCCGCCCGCGCCCCGCTGCGGCCCGCCGAACCGAGCAAGGTGGAGATTCCGTCCATAGGCGTCACCGCCCCGGTCGTGTCCCGCGGCCTGGACGCGACGGGAGCGGTCGATCCGCCGCCGTACGCCACGCCGGGCACCGTCGGCTGGTTCGGCAGCGGCATCCAGCCCGGAGCCGTGGGCGCGGCGCTGTTCGTCGGTCATGTCGACACCAAGACCAGACCGGCCGTCTTCTACGGCCTCAGCGCGGCCCGCCCCGGCGAGAAGGTCCGGGTCACCCGGGGGGACGGCTCGGTCGCCGAATTCACCATCGACGACGTCCAGGTCTTCAGCCGGGACCGGTTCGACGCCCGGGAGGTCTACGGGGCACGTCAGCCGGGCCGCGCGGAACTCCGTCTGATCACGTGCGGCGGAACCTTCGACAAGAAGACCCACTCGTACACGGCGAACGTGGTGGTGTCGGCGTATCTGACGGACGCCCGGGGCATCTGACACCCTGCGGCTTCATTGGACGCCCGGCATGCGGTCGTCCGGACCGAACCGAACCGGACCAGGCTGGACCGGCCCGGCCCTGCCTGGAAGGCTCGTTGCCTCGTGGCCGCCCGGAGCCGTGTGTCAGGATGGATTCGGCCGGTCTTGTCCGGGAGCGGGGCGCCTTGGGGGGACGGCCCTGACACGGCAGAACAGTGCACCAAGGGGGAGTGGATGTACGGCAGTTATGTCGGGCGTGCCCGCTGGGCAGCGGTCGCGGTGGGGGCCGCGCTGCTGGTGGCGGGGTGTTCCACCCCGGACGGTGACGGGAACAGGTCGGTGGCCCAGCAGCCCAAGGGGACGGACCCGTACTGGGTCAACCCCGAGGGGAGCGCGTCGAAGCAGGTGGCCACGTACCTCGACGACGGTGACGACAAGAACGCCGAGCTGATCAAGAAGATCGCCCAGCAGCCGATGGGCCAGTGGATCGGCCCGGAGAATCCGGAGGACGAGGCGAAGGGGTACACGGAGGCGGCGGCCAAAGCCGACCGGGACGCCCTGCTGGTCCTCTACAACATTCCGCACCGGGACTGCGGCCAGTTCTCCAAGGGCGGCGCCGCGGACGGCAACGCGTACCGGGAGTGGATCGACAAGGTCGCCAAGGGCATCGGCGACCGCCGGGCCACGGTCATCCTGGAGCCCGACGCCGTACTGCACCTGGTGGACGGATGCACGCCGGGCGAGTTCCACGAGGAGCGGTTCGACCTGCTGAAGGGCGCCATCGAGCGGCTCAGGCAGCAGCCCGCGACGAAGGTCTATCTGGACGCGGGCAACGCCGGCTGGGCCAACCCCGACTCCCTGCCCGAGCCGCTCGCCCGGGCGGGCATCGGGAAGGCCGACGGATTCGCGGTCAACGTCTCCAACTTCCAGACCACCCAGGCCAGCAAGGACTTCGGCCACAAGCTCTCGCCGAAGGTCGGCGGCAAGCACTTCGTGATCGACACCAGCCGCAACGGCAACGGGCCGTACACGCAGGGCGATCCGAAGGAGAACTGGTGCAACCCGCCGGGCCGAGCGCTCGGTGAGGCGCCCACGACGAAGACCGGCGATCCGCTCGTCGACGCGTATCTGTGGGTGAAGCGGCCGGGGGAGTCGGACGGCGACTGCAAGGGTGGCCCGAAGGCCGGCGACTGGTACCCGGAGTACGCGCTGGAGCTCGCCCGCAACACGAAGTAGACGTCTGGGCGCCTGCGGCGGGCCCACGCGGCGGAGCCACATAGTGGATGCTGCCCCTCCCCGCCCCTTCCCGGCTGTGTCGATGTGCGGCTCCGCCGCGTGGGGGGCGAGCCCCAGACCCCCGGTACGGCCTCTGGCCGTGTCCTCAATCTCCCCCAGAGCTTCGCCTGGGGGGACCCCCAGACGGGCTCCAATGG